>NZ_JACJUZ010000002.1:0-160826 GCF_014299995.1 Sphaerospermopsis sp. LEGE 00249
CGGCTCTTGACTATTTTTGATAAAATCCTCTAATAATTGTATCCACATTTGTAGCCCACACCCCAGTTCTCAAATTTACTTTTTTCTTATTTCCGTATTTTCTCACAAACTGCTCAGGATTGCTATAATAAAATTGTCAATTTGATTGATGAAGAAACCGACGAAATTGAAAGAACAAATATTTTAACTGATTTAGAAAAACGATGGAATATTATTGAAAGTTTACAATTTCCTGAAGTCAATGCGGCTGATCAAAGACAGGATTTAAGCTTACTATTTCAGCGTACAACTGATTTTGCAAGATTTTTGGACGATACAACCTGCCTAATTAGAGGACGAAAAGGGACTGGTAAAACTGCGTTATATTGGCTTTTTCTACAACACAAAAGTCTTGCCCAAAAACTAGCTCCTGGGCGTTTAGATAATACTATATTTGTGTCAGCACATGGTAGATTTCAAAAAAACCGTCCATCTCGTGAAGAATTTCAATTTATCCATCAAAATTTGCAACCAAACAGTGGAACTTGGGAAGCTTTTTGGAGAGCTTATTTACTGCTTAGATGTCATCAGGAAAACGTATTAAAGTTTCCTAAAGGTAAGAAAGCTGCAAAGTTCCGTGAATTAAGAGAAATTATTAATGATTTACCCAAAGAGAGATGGCAATCTGAAAGCACTTCAGCTTTGTTAGAATTATCTACTAATTCTAATTTAAGACTTCTGGTAAAAGATGCCATAGATATTCTTAATGAAGAAGCTAAAAATAATTCTCAAAAACTGTGGTTTCTATACGATGATTTAGATGAAGATTTTTCTGAAGCGGGACAATTAAGACAGCAAGCATTAACTGGACTTTTTCAATTAGTTCAATCTTGTGATGCAAATAGACTAACAGAAATTAGATTTAAAATTTTCTTGAGAGAAGATATTTGGAGTCGTTTAAGTTTTGATAACAAAAGTCATTTTACTGGACGCGATATTATTTTACAGTGGACTAAAATTGACTTTTTACGGTTAGCACTTCGTCAAGTAATACAATCTAAAAATTTCAAGGATTTAGTTGATAGATCCTCTCCTATTGCTGTGGAAAGCATTGATCAAGCTAGTGAAGAAGCGATTGATAAAGCATTAGAATTGCTTTGGGGAAGTCGTCGTAGAGGAGGAAATAGAGCTAAAAATGTATCTCGATGGGTTTATGAAAAATTAACAGATTCAGGTGGTACTACTTTTCTTCGGAGTTTAAGTATATTCCTCAAAGGAGCAAAAGAACAAGAATTAAACTATAAAGGACTATCATTAAGTAAATTGCGTACAGACCGTCTACTTCAAGGAAAATCTTTAGAATTTGGCTTGAAAAAAGCATCTGAAAAACGATGTGAAGAAATTAAAGAGGAATACCCTAATTTAACTAAATTCTTTGATGCTCTTAAAGGTAAATTGGCTTTTTTATCTAAAGAACAGTTACAAGAAGTATGGCAAGATTCAGCGCGGGATATAGCAGGTTTTGAAGATTTTGTTTCTTTTTTACGTGAGATTGGTATTATTGAATGGCGAGAAAAAGAGAAACGCTATAAGGTTGCTGACATTTATGTTTATGGTTTTGAGATGGTTCGTCAAGGTGCTGTATAGAAATATTGTGATTTATATCAATTCACAGGCAAACAAAAGTTAATCAATGGGACTGTCAGAAATATCATAAATGGTATAATAATAATGATCTAGCATATTTAACAACCATATACTTTTCAGGAGATCAAACCATGACTCACAGTATTAACCAACAATCCAATTATCAAAAATTAACTGCAATTGTTAACAACTTGATTGACAATAATCCTCTTTACCTAGAAAATCTAAATAGACAGGAAATGATTGACAATATCAATCACAATTTTGATCCTGCATTTGTTCCTGATGTAAATAGCATTTCTGAAGAATCATTAATTAAACGAATTAAAAGTATTTTATCCTTACATTTAGTCTCAGGAATGCTAAATGATTTTACTCCAGAACAAATGCAAATTTTTGATGAATCTGTAAAGCGTGGTAGTTAAATGGGTTATTTATTAGATACTAATATTGTTTCTGCATCACTCAAGCAAAATTTACAAGTCGCATTAAAAATTACAGAAATGCGTCGCCGAGGTGAATTGATTGCTATAAGTGGTATAACTTACTATGAAGTACAAAGAGGACTTTTAAGAAGCAATGCCACTAAAAAATTAGCCTTGTTTGCACAATTTTGTCAAGATTATCCTGTTTTATTTTTAGATGATTTGAGGATATTTCAGAAAGCCTCAGAAATTCATGCTGATTTAACAAATAAGGGTAAAATTATTCAGGATGCAGATATTTTGATAGCTGCTACTGCTATTGTTCATAATTTAATTTTAGTTTCTCATGATTCTGATTTAACTAGGGTTAATGATTTACAGTTAGAAAATTGGTTAATTTCTTAATTAATAGATAGAAAAAATCTTACTTATTCTCTGCTAAGAGTGCAGTCAGATTTTCTAAAATCTCATTTTCTTCTTTTCTCACAGCTTCTAATCTCATCAACAACTTTGTTATTTCCTGCTTTGTATCTAAACTAATATTATCAGCAATTGCATTATTCAACATCAAACTATTATCTTCTGATTTCCTAATTTTTAAAACGGAAAATAATAACTTAGAGATCTTCTTAAACCCAAAAGAAAACATTGCATAAATCAACTTGAGAGGAGTTTTCAAGGTAAATAACAAACCTTGATCCAATATTTTACTAAATAATTGAAAGATTTTCCAGATTATATAAATACCTAAAAATATCATGAAAGCAGTAATAACAGGATGACTAACTGCTAAGTTTAATAATTTCATGACCCAGGAAATTGTAGGATGATTATCAATCCAAGTTGTCATAGTATCCCATTGATGAGTGATAAAATTATTAATAGCATTTTCCATTGCTTTAGAAACTGAATTAGTTAAATTTCCTGCTTGTTTAGCACTTTCAATAAAACTATCAACAGCGTTGTTTTTTACCTGATTAACATTATCAATTGCACTGGATGTAGTTGTAGTGAAATTATCTTTAACTTGAGTTGCTGTTTCCGTTATTTTATTAACTACTTTTCCTGTAGAATTACTAACTGTATTTGTTGCTCCTTGGAAGGTTTCAGTTAAAGATTGACTGGTTTTTTCTGCTGTTTCTGAAAAACTATTCAATGATTTATCGGTAACTTGTGTCAGTGTATTGACTGTTTTTTCTGTTGTGTCTGTGACGAAGTTTTTTGTATTTTCCCAACCGTGGGAAACTGTATCGGTGATAGAAGATAAGTTGTTAGTATTGATGATGTTGACCATAATGCAGTTATCGAATTTTTTTAATGGTTACAAATTACAGATATTTTCAGGTAAATAAACCACATTTTGATTTAGGTTTCGCGTCAACAGAAGCATTCGGACAATTAATTATCAGTTTTTACCTAAGACTATCATCCGAATGCTTCGCCCTGACTGTGGTCTAAAGACATGAAAACTACTGTAACATAAGTTTAATATGCGACGGATAAATTTTGTAAATCCGTAAATATATCTAAAAAAACTTAATAATTAATTATGTTTTGTATAATTTAGTAGTGTAGGTAGTATCTAAGTTAATTAGATGCAGATCCGCGACTTCTGTTATTTATTGTGTCCATAAATGATAAATTTATCTCAGAAGTCGGGGATCTTATCACCTGTACCTACAATAAACTAGCCATGAGTGGTGTATACATCACACTATTATCAACTCTGTTCATAAATTCTTTAGCTAATTCTATCATGACTTCATGGGCATCACCATATTTTTGTTTGTAGGTTAATTGATGATTAAAATCCAAACCTTCAGCTATTTTTGATCTTTCTGGTATTCTTGTGGCAAAAGTTGGGGGAAAGAAGGGATTCACAATAATAAAATTCAAGTTGTGGGTTTGGGAAACAGTGCTGTTATAACGGGAAATTAAAGTACCAATAGGACTAATTTTATGGTCGTAATCTTTTTTAAATTGAGTTATTTGTTCTAACAAAAGTTCTAAACCGTGAATTGACATTCTGCTAGGTACACAAGGAATTAAACAAAAATCACTAGCAAAAAATGCACTTTTAATTACATTATTAATACTAGGCGGACAATCTATTAAAATGTAATCGTATTTTTCTAATAAAGGATTGATAATGTTATGTAAAATTGCCACTGCATTGGCTGGTAAATATTCCTGAACTTCAAATAATCGCGGACTGCTAGGAATTAAATGTAAACAATTAAAAAAGTTTTTATTTCTGAGATTGGAAACGTTTTCTTTAACTATGAACTTCTCACTATTACCCTTTTCTAAAAAGTAATCTGCGTTTTTCAAAAGAAAAGGTAAAGTCAATCCTTTTTGATTATATTGCCATTCCCAATCTTCTTCTGACATCATGGCGCTAGTGAGGTTACTCTGGGGATCTAAGTCAATAGCGAGTACCCGTTTACCATACATGGTATCGCCGGCTAAATATTCTGCTAAGGCCATGACGATGGTAGTTTTGCCAACTCCACCTTTGAGGTTGCAAACACTGATTACTTTCGCTGTCATAGTTTTTGGTAGATGGATACATTAGGGGTATATAATTATATTGTTGCCTAAAATTGTAGAAAATTAACAAGTAAAAATTGCTCTATTTATAAATGACCCCTAACACCCAAATGGATACCCCAATAAATAAAAGTTGGCATGGTAAACTTCATTTAGTCTATGCTAAACGCCAAGATTCTACACAATTAATTTACGACTACAACCAAGCACCTTTAAAAATTCAACGTCCTTTTTATCCCGAAGGTGAAAAAATATGTCATAGTGTGATTTTACATACTGCTGGAGGTGTAGTGGGAGGCGATCGCCTATCTTCCCAAATTCACTTGCAAGAAGATACACAAGTATTAATAACTACTGCTACTGCTGCTAAAATATATCGTAGTAATGGGTTACAAGCACAACAAACTGTAAATATTCAAGTTGATGCTGGTGCTTGTTTAGAATATTTACCCCAAGAAACAATTTTATTTAATGGTGCAGTTTATCGCCAGGATTTGCGAGTAAAATTAGCTACAGGAAGCAGCTTTTTAGGGTGGGAAATTACGAGATTTGGTAGAAGTGCGAGAGGGGAAAAATTTGTACAGGGAGAGATGCGATCGCACACAGAAATATGGCAAAATAATCAACCATTGTGGATTGATAGACAATATTTACCCGGTAGGGAAGAAATATTTCACAGTCCCCACGGTTTAGCAGGAAAACCCGTTATTGGTAGTTTTGTGTGCGTTGGGGTTCCCATATCACAGGAAATTATTAAACAAGCACGTTCTTTAATTATTCACAACTCTATCAATAACTCTGATGCTGGAGTAACTCGTTTAGAACATGGATTTTTGTGTCGATATCGTGGTAATTCTACATCGGAAGCAAGAAATTGGTTTACAAATATTTGGCAAAATTTACGAATATCGTTGTTAAATCGTGGTAATTGTATACCTAGAGTTTGGCAGATTTGAAAAAGCATTCAGCCGTCAGCTATCAGTTATCAGCTATCAGCTATTAACTAAAGGATAAAAAATAAGAATAAATATAGAGGAAAAAACAATGCAACTTACACCGCAAGAAAAAGATAAATTATTAATATTTACTGCTGCTTTGGTAGCTGAAAGAAGAAAAAATAGAGGTTTAAAATTAAATTATCCCGAAGCGGTAGCTTTTATTTCCGCCGCGATTTTAGAAGGTGCAAGAGATGGACAAACCGTAGCAGAATTAATGAGTTATGGAACAACTTTATTAACACGAGATGATGTGATGGAAGGTGTACCAGAAATGATTCATGAAGTACAGGTAGAAGCAACTTTTCCTGATGGAACTAAGTTAGTGACAGTGCATAATCCGATTAGATAATTCTCACGCAAAGACGCAAAGGAAATAAATCTATGATCCCCGGAGAAATCATTACCCCACCAGGAGAAATCGAACTCAACGTAAATCGTCCCACCACTAAATTAATAGTAGCAAACACCGGAGACAGACCCATACAAATTGGTTCACACTTTCACTTTTATGAAGTCAATAACGCCCTACACTTTGACCGTGAAAAAGCGCGAGGAATGAGATTAGACATCCCCGCAGGAACAGCAGTAAGATTTGAACCAGGAGACGAAAAAGAAATCACCCTTATTCCCCTAGTTGGTAGTCGTCAAATATACGGATTCAACAACAAAATAAACGGAAAACTCTAAATTCTCTCTCTGCGCCTCTGCGCGACGGACACTTTGCTCAAGTCGGGAAACCCGCCCACACAAGTGTCCTCCTCTGCGTGATACAAAAAAGGATAAAAAAATGCCCTACAAAATGAACCGCCGCGCCTACGCTGACACCTACGGACCAACAGTAGGCGACAAAATTAGACTAGCAGACACCGAACTATTTATAGAAGTAGAAAGAGACTTTACCACCTACGGCGACGAAGTGAAATTTGGAGGTGGTAAAGTAATTAGAGATGGCATGGGACAATCTCCTATTTCTAACGCCGATGGTGCTGTAGACTTAGTAATTACTAATGCTTTGATTCTCGATTGGTGGGGTATTGTAAAAGCAGATATCGGCATTAAAGATGGTAAAATTTATAAAATTGGTAAAGCCGGAAATCCCTATATTCAAGATAATATAGATATTATTATTGGACCGGGAACAGAAGCTTTAGCCGGTGAAGGAATGATACTCACCGCAGGAGGAATAGACACTCATATTCATTTTATCTGTCCTCAACAAATAGAAGTAGCGATCGCCTCCGGTATCACTACTATGATCGGTGGAGGAACAGGACCAGCTACGGGAACAAATGCCACAACTTGCACACCAGGACCATGGAATATTTACCGAATGCTGCAAGCTGCTGACGCTTTCCCTGTTAACTTGGGATTTTTAGGCAAAGGTAACACCAGTCAGCCCCAAGCACTGAGAGAACAAGTAGAAGCCGGGGTAATAGGTTTAAAACTCCATGAAGATTGGGGAACAAACCCTGCAACTATTGATACTTGTTTAACCATTGCCGATGAATATGATGTACAAGTAGCAATTCACACTGATACATTAAACGAAGCCGGTTTTGTGGAAGATACCATCGCTGCTTTTAAACATCGTGCTATTCACACCTACCACACCGAAGGCGCTGGGGGAGGACACGCACCAGACATTATTAAAGTTTGTGGACAAACCAACGTTTTACCATCTTCTACTAACCCCACCCGTCCCTATACAGTTAATACCTTAGATGAACACCTAGATATGTTAATGGTGTGTCATCATTTAGATCCTAGCATTCCCGAAGATGTTGCCTTTGCTGAATCCCGTATTCGTAGAGAAACTATCGCTGCTGAAGATATTCTGCACGATTTAGGCGCGTTTAGTATGATTGCTTCCGATTCTCAAGCAATGGGAAGAGTAGGAGAGGTAATAATTAGAACTTGGCAAACTGCCCATAAAATGAAAGTTCAACGGGGAACACTCTCCCCTAGCCTTCTAGGAGAGGGGTTGGGCGAGAGGTCAGACAATTTCCGTGCTAAAAGATATGTTGCTAAATACACAATTAACCCAGCCATTACACATGGTATTGCTGACTATGTTGGTTCTGTGGAAGAAGGTAAAATTGCAGATTTGTGTTTATGGCAACCTGCGTTTTTTGGTGTTAAACCAGAGATAGTTATTAAAGGGGGAATGATTGCTTGGTCACAAATGGGTGATGCTAATGCTAGTATTCCCACACCTCAACCTGTGCATAGTCGCCCGATGTTTGGTAGTTTTGCTGGTGCGCGTCATGCAACATCATTAACGTTTGTTTCTCAAGTCGGTTTAGAAAGAGAAATTCCGCAAATGTTGGGTTTGAAAAAATCAATTGTTGCGGTTTCGGGAACTCGCCAAATTACTAAGCGAGATATGAAATTCAATGATGCTTTACCGCAAATTGAAGTAGATCCAGAAACTTATGAAGTTCGTGCAGATGGGGAATTATTAACCTGTGAACCTGCAACAGTTTTACCAATGGCACAAAGATACTTTTTGTTTTGACTCCTGTACGGGCGAAGTAGGGGCGAAGCATTCGGAAAATAACCTGTTCAGAAAATTGATAATTTGTCGCCCGAATGCTTCGCCCTTACAGGAAAATAGGCTTGGAGAAAAATTTATAATTAGTCGCCCGAATGCTTCGCCCCTAACACTCCTGACTCCTGACTTTTGACTCCTGACTTTTGATTTTCTATGCTTCTAAAATCTGAATTTCATCAAGTTGATTAATTACCACATCTGCACCTTTAACATTATCTGTATTATTAATCCAAGTAATACCAATACAACCTGCGGCTTTAGCATGACGCGCCATTTGCATATCACCCACTGAATCGCCTACCATCAAAGTAGCTCCCGGTGGTACGCCTAAAGTTTGGCAAGCCTGTAAAAATAATATTGGATCTGGTTTACTCGGACCTTCATCAACTCCCATTTCTAATTGCAGGTAATCTCTGAGATGATGAGTAATGACAAATTTTTGCACTTCCCCAGTGGTTGCGGCTGAAAGAATACCCAGTTTTAATCCTGCTGCTGATAGTGATCTTAAAACATCCAAGACACCTGGGAAAAGAGGTGCGGGACTTTGACTCACATATTGATCAGCTTCTGCTAAAGCTTGACGAGCAATTTTTAAAGACTCAAACCAACCTCTTCCAGTTTCGGCTATGTATGCAGCAGCAGCTACTTCGGTTTCTTTGCGACTAGCTACAGACATTAAACCAGCAGGATCTAAAATATTGCCATTAATACCAAAAGCCATTAATAATGGTTCGCCAATACCGGGAATTTGCGCGTCTATGATCCTAGCTGCTTTTTGTCCGAGCGATCGCAAATAGGTTTCTGAGTCTTCCAATGTACCATTTTTGTCAAATAAAATCGCTTGAATATCGGAAAAGGTGATGTCTCTACATTTGATATTTATCATATTAGAAGGAGATCAAGGAGTCAGGAGTCAGGAGGTAGGAAGCAGGATGGGGAGATGGGGGAAATTATTTGTATTTTCCCAATCACCAGTCACCAATCACCAATCACCATAAATAAAAAAAGAGGGATATTCCCTCTTGATTAATACTTTGTTGCAAATAATCACAACTACAGATATATTACTCTTCAATAGCTGCTGGAATTTCCTCTTCAACTTCAGTTGCTGCTGGAATTTCTGCTTCAGCTACAACTTCTACTCCTTCCACTGGTGCAGCTTCAGCTACTTCTGCTGGTGCAGCAGTGATACCTTGCTGTTTAGCTAACATTTGTTCCCTATACTTAGCTGCCATTTCTTCCGCCTTATCATAGACCAAATCGCGGTTTTTGATCATATCACCGGGTTCTGGTTCTAACTGCTTGGTAGACAGCGAAATGCGTCCTCTTTCTGCATCCAAATCAATGATCATGACTTTCAATTCATCATTGACATTAAACACGCTGTGAGGTGTGTCAATATGCTCGTGGGAAATCTCAGAAATGTGGAGTAGTCCGCTAACACCGCCGATGTCAATAAATGCACCGTAGGGTTTGATACCGCGAACAGTACCAATTACTACTTCGCCAACCTCTAAGCGGTTCATCTTGCGCTCAACCAGCGCCCGACGATGGGAGAGAACCAAACGGTTACGTTCTTCATCTACTTCTAGGAATTTTAAGGGTAATTCTTCCCCTACCAATTCTTCTTTTGGTTTGCGGGTACTAATATGAGAACCGGGGATAAAACCACGTAGTCCCTCAATGCGTACCAATGCGCCCCCACGATTAGTAGCAAACACACCAGAACGGACAGTAGCATCTTCTGCCTGTAATTGCCGTACTCTTTCCCATGCTCTCATGTATTCAATACGACGAATGGACAGGGTTAACTGACCATCTTCGTTTTCATCAGTGAGGATGAAAAATTCCCGTGTTTCGTTTGATTGTAAGACTTCTTCCGGTGCATCAACCCGGTTAATAGACATTTCCTGTATAGGTATGTATGCTGCTGTTTTAGCACCAATGTCAATCAGAGCGCCGCGCGGCTCTATACTAAACACTGTACCTGGTACTATATCACCAGGGCTGAAGTGATAATCGTACTTATCAAGTAGAGCAGCGAAATCTTCGTGAGTAAATCCAATTTCTGTAGCGGTTAAATTCTGATTGACCATGCTGTTTTGTTCCTGGTTCTAGTCTCCGTAAGTTTTTGTCACAATTAATGATGTATATGCGAGGGCTTTTAAATAAGTCTACACTTACATCCTTGTTAATCCTAGCGCAGAAGAGCTAGGTTCACACATATTATCTTCCAGATATGATATTATATCATATCCCAAAATTTTTTTCACTTTTTGCAAGTTAGGGGTCAGTAGTCAGCAGTCAGCACTATATCAAAATATTATCCGTTGCCACATAAATATGCAGCAACGGATTTGAATCTTACTTAAAAAAGTGTTAAGTCTGAGATAGCTGAAAGCTAACCGCTGACAGTGTTTAACTTCTTAGTCTTTCTCTTTTCTCTCAAAGCGGGGAGGTTCGCGAAATGCGATCGCAAAAAAGAGAACACCTATTGCTAGGGTCAAAATCAAAATGTATGCAACGCTTTCCATATTAGGATTTCCTGCCTATCCAGCCAGTAATTTTAGTTTACCAAGCAGAGTAAAAAGCATGAAGTCATAAAACTTCATACTTTTTACTTCATGCTTGTTTAAGCTTCCTTACGAACACGAGTGGTCTTGTCACCCAATTTCTGGAACAGACCCCACTCTACTTGTTCTTCTAGATCCGCTTCCACACCTGCGAATACATCGCGGTAGATGGTTCTAGAACCATGCCAGAGGTGACCAAAGAAGAACAAGAGCGCAAAGACAGCGTGACCAAAGGTAAACCAACCTCTGGGAGATGTACGGAATACACCATCAGAGTTTAAGGTTTCGCGGTCAAATTCAAAGATTTCGCCGCCTTGAGCCTTACGAGCATATTTCTTCACATCGGCGGGATCTGTGAATGTTTTACCATTCAAATCACCACCGTAGAAGCTAACAGTAACGCCTGTTTGCTCGAAGCTGTATTTAGATTCTGCCCGACGGAAAGGAATGTCAGCGCGGACAACTCCATCTTTATCGGTCAAAATTACAGGGAAGGTTTCAAAGAAGTTAGGTAGACGACGTACTGTGAGTTCGCGTCCTTCTGCATCTGTGAAGACTGCGTGACCTTGCCAAGATTGGGCAATACCATCGCCTTTAACCATTGGACCGGTACGGAATAAACCACCTTTAGCGGGGCTATTTCCTACATAGTCGTAGAAGGCCAATTTTTCGGGGATTTGTGACCAAGCTTCGGACAAGCTTGCACCGTTAGCAACACTATTTTGCACACGGCGCTGAATTTCTTGACGGAAGTAACCTTGGTCCCACTGATAGCGGGTAGGTCCAAACAGTTCGATGGGGGTGGTAGCGTTACCGTACCACATAGTACCAGCAACTATGAAAGCAGCGAAGAATACCGCAGCGATACTGCTGGAAAGTACGGTTTCAATGTTACCCATCCGTAGGGCTTTGTAGAGCCTTTCGGGAGGACGAACTGTGAGGTGGAATAAACCAGCAATAATACCAACTACACCAGCTGCAATGTGGTGAGCTACAACACCACCGGGGTTAAAGGGGTTAAACCCGGCTGGTCCCCATTCTGGTGCTACTGGTTGGATGCTACCAGTTATACCGTAAGCATCGGAAACCCACATCCCAGGTCCAAATAGACCGGTTAAGTGAAAAGCACCGAAACCAAAGCAAAGTAAACCAGATAAGAACAGGTGGATGCCAAACATTTTTGGCAAGTCTAAGGCGGGTTCGCCTGTGCGGGGATCTCTAAATAGTTCTAAATCCCAGAAAACCCAGTGCCAAACGGCTGCTAGGAATAATAAACCAGAAAGAACGATGTGAGCAGCAGCAACGCCTTCAAATGACCAGAAGCCAGGATCTACTGCTGTGCCACCGGTGACGCTCCAGCCGCCCCAGGATTCGGTTACGCCTAAACGTGACATAAAGGGAAGTACGAACATCCCTTGTCTCCACATGGGGTTGAGAACTGGATCACTGGGGTCGTAAACAGCCAGTTCGTAAAGTGCCATTGAACCAGCCCAGCCAGCAACTAGGGCTGTGTGCATCAAGTGTACAGAAATCAGTCGGCCTGGATCGTTCAGAACCACTGTATGTACTCGGTACCAGGGTAGTCCCATCGACTACGCTCCTCCTCGAAGAGTTAGTTTGTTTACAAAGCAATTTTCTTACTGAGGTTCTGAGGGAGGTAAACTACCACCCAGAAGTCTCTCTGAGTTTTTGTTATTGCCAGTCTTGAGTTTAACCACAGATTACTCTGTAGTTTATTATCGCTTATTCGCTGTCACAAGTTAATTCCCTAAGTTCGTGACTTTCAGGAAGTAGCTGTTTTGGCGATCAGCAAAAATGAGAATATTTTAAAAAGTGTAACTATTGATGGAACTCTTTGCAAGCTCCTAAATAGATGTGATTAGCTAGTTTTTGCATCAGATATCCCTACTCATGCCCACAATGCTACTATTTATCATCTGAGGCACTGGTTAAGCTTAAATTATTCTAAATATACAATAAAGCTGTTCGTTTGGTATAAAATTAGGACTATGATTCCCATGGCGATCGCTTGTTGAAAAACAACATAACTTATATTGACGAGATTTACACATTCCTGTCCTTGATTTTAATGCTGAAATTTATAGGCTATAATTCAACCACTATTCAACAAATAAAGGAGGATAAAATGGATGCAATTACTACTCAGCAAGCAAGTCAAGACTTAGATAATTTAGTAGATCGGGTTATTGCAGATGTAGAACCAACAACTATTTGTAATAACAAAGGTAACAAGGCCATTTTAATTTCTCTAGAGGAATTTTCATCATGGCAAGAGACATTATATTTACTGTCCAATCCTGTTAACGCCAAGCATCTTCTTTCTTCAATTCAATCAGCAAAAGCAGGTGATATTATTGAGAGAGACTTAATAGAAGAATGAAACTCACATTTACAGAAGCTGCATGGAATGATTATTTGTGGTTTCAAGATACTGATAAAAAACTCTTAAAAAGAATTAACACTCTGATTAAAGAAATTCTGCGAACTCCGTTTGAGGGTATGGGTAAACCAAAGCCATTGAAAGCTAATCTATCAGGTTATTGGTCTAGGCGCATCAACACCGAACACCGTCTGGTTTATTAAGTGTTAGAAGAAAACTAGAAGAAAACATAATTATTGTAGCTTGTCATTTTCATTATCAGGATTAGATATTAAGTACGGGAGAAACAGCAATGACAGTGGCAATTGCTAAAAAGATGACCTTTGAGGAATTTCTCAACTATGACGATGGTACGGATACTTTATATGAATTGGAAAATGGAAAATTAATTCCCATGCCTTCGGAAAGTGATATAAATCAACGAATAGCTATATTTCTATTGATCTATTTTTCTCAATTAGGTATCCCGTCTTCTCGTTTACGGATGAAAGCTGAGATAGCTGTAAATAGTAGAAGTGTAGGTGTGCGTATACCTGATGTGGTAGTTTATTCTGAAGAGTTAGCGGTGGCAATGGCAGGAACTACTCGTTCACTGGTATATATGGATATGCCACCACCATTATTAGTTGTTGAAGTGGTCAGTCCTAATCAGGCTAATCGTGATTATCGCTACAAGAGATCCGAATATGCGGCGCGGGGTATTCCTGAATACTGGATTGTTGATCCCATTACTCAAAAGGTGACAGTGTTGGAATGGGTAGAAGGTTTTTATGACGAGCAGGTGTATGAAAATGACAGCTTGATAGTTTCTCCCATATTTCCAGAACTCAAGTTGACTGCTGCTCAAGTTTTACAAGGATGAAAATCTTTGATATGAAAAACAGCTTATAAATATAACATATATATTAAAATGATTAACTGCTGATTTTAGAAAAATTAATGTTGATAACTGGGTTTTTCAGGTCTATAAGACGGTGGGGTAAGGTAACAAAATTCCTGTCGTTGTTCTCCTTGTGTTTCTTGCTGGCTGTAAGCTGTACTCCAAGTCCCCAACCAACTACACCACCTAGTCCTGGTGCGGTGAATACTCCTGCTGGTGATGGTAGGATTACTATCGGGACAACAGCAAAACCGAGAACCCTTGATCCTGCTGATGCTTATGAGTTAGCATCCTTGGGTTTAGTCTTTAATATGAGCGATCGCCTATATACTTATGAACCAGGTAGCACAGAAATTAAACCCCAACTAGCCACAGCTTTACCTAAAGTTAGTGAAGATGGTTTAACATACACCATTCCCCTACGGGAAGGAGTAGTTTTTCACGATGACACACCTTTTAACGCTAAAGCAATGGCATTTAGTATCCAGCGTTTTATCGAAAATAAAGGTAAACCATCTTTTCTACTTTCCGATACAATTGAATCCGTGAAAGCTACAGGGGACTATGAACTTACAATTAAATTGAAAAAACCCTTTGCGGCTTTTCCCGCATTATTAGCATTTTCTGGAGTGTGTCCAGTTTCACCTAAAGCTTATGAACTTGGTGCGGGGAAATTTCAACCTAATACCTTTGTAGGAACTGGTCCTTATAAATTAGCCCAGTATGGTACAGATTCTTTAAGATTGGATGTTTTTGATAAATATTGGGGAGAAAAACCAGCAAATAAAGGAATTAACGTACAAATTCAAACCAGCCCAGTGAATTTATTTAATGCTTTTAAAACTGGTGCGGTTGATGTTGCTTATTTATCTTTACAACCAGATCAAATTCGCAGTTTAGAAGATGGTGCGAAAAACGGACAATGGCAAGCTATCACTGCTCAAGGTAGTGTAGTTAGTTATATGGTGTTGAACAGAAATCAACAACCATTAGATAAACCAGAAGTAAGAAGTGCGATCGCCTCACTCGTTGATCGTCCATTATTAAATGAACGGGTATTATATGGTCAAGCAGATCCACTTTATAGCATGATTCCCACAACCTTCAATGTTTCCCAACCATTATTTAAAGAGAAATATGGTGATGGTAAATTTGAAGAAGCGAAAAAATTGTTAACTACCGCAGGTTTTTCTAAAGAAAAACCCGCCCAAATTCAAGTTTGGTATCCTGCAAGTTCACCCACCCGGAGTTTAGCAGCACAGACATTAAAATCCTTAGCTGATACTAAAATGGACGGGATATTACAAATAGAAGTTAAAACCGTAGAAGGTGCAACATTTTTCAAAGAAATTTCCAAAGGTTCATATCCCATCGCTTTGCTAGACTGGTATCCAGACTTTTTAGATCCAGATAATTATGTACAACCATTTTTATCCTGTGAAAAAGGTTCAGAAGCTAAAGGTTGTGAAACAGGTGGAAGTCAAACTCAGGGTTCTTTTTACTATAGTGAAACAATGAATAAACTCATTGATCAACAACGTCAAGAACAAAACCCAGAAACGAGAAAGAAAATCTTTACTGACATTCAAAATCTAGTTGTAACTGATGTTCCTTACGTTCCCCTATGGCAAAACAAAGATTATGTATTTGCCCAAAAAGGCGTAACAGATGTCAAACTTGATCCTACTCAAAACTTGATTTACAGAACAATTAAGAAGTAGTTCTTAGTCATTAGTCATTAGTCATTAGTCATTAGTCATTAGTTATATTTATCCTGACTCCTGACTTCTGTACGGGCGAAGTAGGGGCGAAGCATTCGGAAAATAACCTGTGATAAAAATTGATAATTAGTTGCCCGAATGCTTCGCCCTTACAGGAAAATAGCCTTGGACAAAAATTTACAATTAGTCGCCCGAATGCTTCGCCCCTACGACTCCTGACTCCTTGAACTCCTTGAACTCCTGAACTCCTGACTCCTAATAAATATGTCCCGTTCTAAAGCCTTACAATATTACATAGTTTCTCGGTTGCTATTTGCACCACTGCAACTATTAACTATTATCACCATTGTTTTTTTATTATTAAGAGCCACTCCTGGAGATCCAGCAGATGCAATTCTTGGTGGACGTGCGCCAGAAAGTGCTAAGGAAGAACTCAGAAAACAACTAGGTTTAAATTTACCTATCTGGTTACAATATCTCAATTATTTGGGAAATATACTACGTTTTGATTTAGGAACTTCCTTAACCAGTCGCGGTCAAAATGTGTGGGAAATTATCAGCCAACATTTTCCAGCTACAGTAGAATTAGCCGTTTGTAGTATGCTGGTAGCTTTAATTGTGGGAATTTTAGTAGGTACACTTTCCGCCTCTCGTCCCGGTACTTCTTTTGATGTTGGTGGGCGTTTATTTGGCATTATTACCTATGCACTCCCCATGTTTTGGGCGGGAATGTTATTACAATTAATATTCTCAGTTCAATTACGTTGGTTTCCTAATTCTAATCGTTTTCCTCCTAATATTTCCCCACCTCCAACTCTTACTGGTTTATATACAATTGATAGTTTATTAAGTGGAAATGTGAGTAATTTTTTCACAGCTTTACATCATTTAGCTTTACCCAGTATCACTTTAGGAATTTTACTCAGTGGTATTTTTGAACGTATTGTGAGAGTGAATTTAAAACAAACATTAAAAGCTGATTATGTAGAAGCAGCTAGGGCGCGAGGAATCCCGGAAAATAAGATTTTAATATCCCATGCTTTAAAGAATGCCTTAATACCTGTAATTACAGTCTTAGGATTAACATTTGCTTCCCTGTTGGGAGGGGCAATTTTAACAGAAGTAACATTTTCTTGGCCAGGGTTAGCAAATAGATTATATCAAGCTATTTCTGAACGGGATTATTTTACAGTGCAGGGTATTTTAGTATTTTTTGGGGCAATTGTTGTGACTGCGAGTATTTTGATTGATATTCTTAATGCTTATGTAGATCCGCGAATTAGATATTAACCCAATTTGCTAGTTATATCATTTGGTTTGTAATTCTGTTTTTGATGATTTTCAGTGTTGTGGGGTGGGCATCTTGCCCGCCCTTTTATACTTCATCCAGATGAAATTTGTTGTTGATCTTTACCTACCTTTGCAAACTGCGAGGATCAAGGGCATCCCTTAACCCATCACCTAATAAATTGAATGATAAAACAGTCAGAATAATCAAAATAGCAGGTGATAAAACTAGCCAAGGTTGTAAGACTAAAATTGAAGCATTACTAGCTAAAGAAAGCATATTTCCCCAAGAAGGATCAGGTTGTTGAATACCTAAACCAATCAGACTTAACACTGCTTCTGCACCAATAAAACTCGGAATGGTCAGAGTAGCAGAAATAATTACATAAGTGGCAGTTTGGGGTAAAATATGACGGAGAATAATATAAATTGGCTTACCTCCCATTGCCAGTGATGCTTGGACAAATTCTCTTTCTTTAATTGATAAAACTTGACCACGAATTACTCTAGCTAAACCTGCCCAACTGATCACAGAAGTAATTACAACTATTAATAAAAAGCGTTGTGTACTGGTTAATTGAGGGCTGAGAACTCCTGATAATGCTGCTAACAAATAAATGCTAGGAAAAGTCATTAACACTTCTGCTAAACGCATAATCACACTATCAATTACACCTCCAAAATAACCAGAAATACCACCGATTATTAAACCCAAAGGATAGGTAATGATGATGCCAAAAATCCCAATAAATAAACTAATCCTACCACCATAAAGCAGACGACTAAATTGATCCCGTCCTTGTTCATCAGTACCTAAAATATTAAATTTGGCTTCACCTGTAGAACCAAATAAATGCAAATTTAGGGGAATACCAGGAATGATAGTGACTTCATCCCATTTGGGAGGTAGGGGTAAACTGAGTTGAAATAATCTATATTCTGGACCGGAAACAAATAAAGCCAAAGGTGAAGGCTGTTTAAAATCTACAATTAACTTACGTTCCCCTGTTTCTAGATTTGTATCTCCTTGAATTGTTGGATAAATATGGGGTCCGATAAATTTACCCTCTGGAGAAACCCAATAAATGCGGGTAGGTGGCAATAGCGAACCATTTGGCTGTGAATCATAAGGATTATAAGGTGCGATAAAGTCAGCCCCAATGACTGCTAAATAGAACACTAATAGTATAATTGCCCCAAATCTTGCTAAGGAATTTTTTTTGAGTTTTTGCAACCAATTCATAATTTTTTTGACAAAACTTATTTACAAAACAATGAATGATAATTAATAGAGTTAGTAATTCATTCAGCTAAATTTCTAATGTATGTAAGTTTCTATTTATAGATCAGGTAAAAGTTAAGAGTGGCTAATTTCACAACTACCAATTACCCATTACCAGCCTGAAATAGAAGCTACATAAATTTAGTGATTTAACCATTTAACTGTTCAGCTAAATACCTTATTTCCTCATTCTGTTTTTCATGTTCGACCACAAACACATTAGCATAAAGATTAGCTAAAACTTGTTTTCCTTGTTGTGTCAGTCCTAGATAACGCAATCCTTCTTTGATATAAGGATAGACACCATTCCAGTAAAATTTGGCGTAGTTTTTGCGTAAGTCTCCAGGATTTTTATAACCTAAAGCTTTATTCACTCCGGTTTCTTCAAATTCATAAAATAAACTTGTAATTTTTTTCAGGTAACGGGGATCACTTAATTGCCCAATCAAATCAGCAGCACGTACTATGCCGGCAAAATGAGTGGTATCTTGATGATCATCGGCTCTAGGAACTGGAAACCTGGTTAGTTCAATATTGTTCTTGATCACTTCCGAATCTATCAAAGGATGTCCACCAAATCTTTCATCAATAAATAGTTTAGCCCGATCTACATGATAGGGTGTGAGACTAGCATCAGAAGCACCAGGAGGAAGAGCAACCATGTTGCCATTTTGTCCTGTAGCATATAAACTTTCTGCTTCTTGATCTTCGCGGCAAACTCCTTTGACATAACCAATATCGTGACACAATAAGGAGATAATCACGTGCAACCAATCTTCGCTGGAAACTCCTCCTTCTCGGATGTGTCTACCACGCAAAATTTCTTGTCCGACGAGGGTAACGAGAACAGAGTGTTCCACATTGTGATATAAAGCATCACTGTTGGCGATGTTTTCCAAAGCCATGTTACCAGCCCAAGCTATGATGTCTTGATAATCAGTTTTTAAACCGCCGTAGGTACGTCGATAACCTTCTCGCAGTTGATTTACAAAAGCATCAATGATAATTTCAGTGGTATTGAACATAGAGGATTAGAGGATTCTCAGGGTATATATTTTTTATAATCATGTTTATCTGTTGCAATTTCGTTCAATGTAAATCCTTTATCTTACCAGTTAAAGGGGCGATCGCTTTCTAACTCTAAAAAAGATAAAACTTTTCACGTTTATTAAGCGCATCGAATAAATAACCAAGTTACTATACTCAGAGACTTTGGTGCTTCTGACTGCCATTGGATTAAGTGTACATTATCCATCTCAATTTTTCCTCACAAACCAATAAGTTCATTTATAAGTTATCATCCTTTACTATTAACCGTCTTGTCTCTCCTCCCTCCTATTTGTTCTAGAAAAATCCGTTACTGATTTTCGCGGAATTTATGATATAATAGCCCATAGACTAGATTTCCATACTTGTAATCTGCGGGTGTAATTCAGTGGTAGAATGTCTGCCTCCCATGCAGAATGTCGTGGGTTCGAGTCCCATCACCCGCTTTCCAAATTTATTGTCCTATTTTCCCAAATATAATAAATTTAGGAGTAAACGCTACAGTTTTTTATAGCAGTGAAGAGGGTTTTACTCTTGACTGCTGCTATATTATGTTATTGCTCAGACTGCCAAATCCTGATTGTATGATCAGCACTACCACTAATTATCTTATTTCCGTCAACATTAAAAGCTACAGAACGATATCAAATGTCATATAAGTTATCAGGCTAAGAACAATGAACACTTAGTCAATTTTAACCATTAGACATCTCCGAAAATTACATAAGCATAACCTGAAACCCATTCGTAGGGACAATTCATGAATTGTCCCTACATCTTTTTCGGAGAAGTCTATTCAATTCCCTGATGTATCCGGATAAAATAGGTTGCTTTAGTATTAATTATATTAATAACAGAAAAACCACTCCAGAAGTACAGGCAAGGGGTAAAGGTTTAATTTTAATTAATCTTCTCCTGGAGTGGGTTTGGGGTTAAGTTGACCTCTAAATAGGGTTTGCTGAAAAAGTCTCTTCGTGAGGGCTTGGAGGCAGGAGCAAGAATGAATTATGATAGTGTTCCATGCTTTTTTGCTGTCTACTTATCCTTTTTACTTCGATTTGAGAGCCTTTCTTGCAGAACTAGCAACTTACGTTAAATAGAATAATAAAGCGGGAAAGATTTTGCATCTTTGGGCTTGACATAAACTCGCTCTTGTGGTTCTAATTTTAACTCATCAAAACGTTCCCGTGTTAAATGAGCAGTAAAATTTTGTCCATCATCCAAGGTTAATTCTACTTGAATTTCCCAACCCAAATGAATGACACGATTAACTATAGCAGATGCTGTTGTACCATTAGCTACTCTTTCTACAATCACGTCTTGGGGACGCAAAAATACTTCTGGGTTAGCTGAGTCGAAACCACTGCTTTGAAAAATCTTGGCAGAACTCGGTAAAACATTCACAGGACCAATGAAACTCATTACAAAAGCAGAAGCAGGATGATCATAAATTTCTGCGGGTGTTCCTACTTGTTCTACTTTTCCTTTGTTCATAACTACGATTTCATCAGAAACTTCCATAGCTTCTTCTTGATCGTGAGTTACAAACACGGTGGTAACGTGAACTTCGTCATGGAGACGGCGTAACCAAGCACGTAAATCTTTACGCACTTTAGCATCTAACGCCCCAAATGGTTCATCTAGTAATAATACTTTAGGTTCTACGGCTAAGGCTCTAGCTAAGGCTACTCTTTGTCTTTGTCCTCCTGAAAGTTGAGAAGGATAGCGATCGCCTAATCCACTTAGCTGCACTAATTCTAACAGTTGTTCTACTTTACCGTGTATTTTCTTTTTCGGTGCTTTGCGAATTTCTAAGCCAAAGGCGATATTTTGCCTCACGGTTAAGTGCTTAAATAAGGCATAATGCTGAAATACAAAACCAATATTTCGCTCTTGTACACTTTGATAGGTAGCATCTTTCCCAGTGAGAATGATTTTACCACTATCCGGCATTTCTAACCCCGATATTAACCGCAGTAGTGTAGATTTACCAGATCCAGAAGGTCCGAGTAATGCTACCAATGAACCACTTTTGATTTCTAGACTCACCTGATCTACAGCCTGGAAGCTGCCAAATTGCTTAGACACATTTTCAACTACTATGCCCACTGGTTTTATACCTCTGTGACTAATCTACGGTTTAGGAGTAGAATTACTGTAGTTTTATTTATATCATAAATAGGGAATAGGGAATAGGGAATCATTTCCGGTATCTTACCAACTACAACCGCCACAATCTAAAGCACCGCAATCAGGAGTAATATTGATTAATTCAGGACAATTACAAGCGGTATCAGTACAATAGACATCTCCAAAATAGAATGTATTAATTTGTCATAAGTTTTAGGGGCGAAGCTTATGGGCGATAATTTAACGGAAAAATCAGACATATAGATATTCCATAAGCTTCGACCTGCCCCCATAAATAAGTTCCATAATTTCTTTTCTGAAGATGTCTAATTAATTCCTATATCCACAACATCAAAAATATCCTGACAAGATGATAGGGGTGTTTTTGGCTGAGGTTTCCTGTTTTGTTGATTGTCTGTTTGTGTTGGTGGTTCTAGTGCCTCATCTATTTCTTCAGATTGCGATCAACACAATTGCAATACCTGTCGTACTGGTAGTTGTTTTGAGCGCGTAGGGGGATAATTGACTATCCCTTTTGAGTAAGTCTTAAAGAATCTGCGTGTCTTTAGACAGCAGAGTGTCAACACCATACAAAACGCGATGAGCGCAAGCAAAACCTTTATGGGGAGAAAGGTATTTTTGATATCCGCTAATTGCAGAAACACTAATGTTTCTACTCACAGCATCCCATAGAGAAATTTGCATATAAAAATCCCGTTTTTATGTGGGGAGATAGTGAAGAAGCAGGGTAGCAGGGAGCAGGGGGAAATTATTTGTATTTTTCCCAGTCACCAGTCCCCAGTTCCCAGTCCCCAGTTCCCAGTCCCCAGTCCCCAGTCCCCAGCCTAAACCAGAAAACCAACAATTTAGTTAATATTAGAATTTTTTGTAGTTATCATTTACAAAAATCTACTCATAACCCCTGATTGAGTAATTTTACTTGCGTTTTTATGACGAAATGTTAAGGAATATTGCAATTCTGTCAAAACATTAAGCTTGAGCGTCATATCAGCCGAAACTCCATGATAGGATGCTTTCGGTAAATGTGAAGATTGGGAGTAAACCTTTGACATTACGGGTTGCTGTTGTGGGTTCGGGCCCAGCCGGTTCATGCGCTGCTGAGACATTAGCAAAAGCTGGCATTGAAACATATTTATTTGAGCGCAAGCTAGATAACGCTAAACCTTGCGGGGGTGCTATTCCCCTGTGTATGGTGAGTGAATTTGATCTACCTCCAGAAATCATTGACCGTCAAGTGCGGAAAATGAAAATGATTTCTCCCTCTAATCGTGAGGTAGATATCAATCTGGTAAATGAAGAAGAATATATAGGAATGTGCCGTCGTGAGGTTCTGGATGGTTTTCTCCGTAACCGTGCGGCTAAATTAGGCGCAAACTTAATTAACGGTACAGTTCAAAAACTGGATATACCCACCAATAACAATGATCCCTATACAATTCATTATTTTGATCATGCCGTAGGTGGTGATAGGGGAGAACCTAAAACCCTAAAGGTAGATTTGATTATTGGTGCTGATGGTGCTAACTCCCGCATTGCTAAGGAAATGGATGCAGGGGATTACAATTATGCGATCGCCTTCCAAGAAAGAATTCGCATTCCTGAAGACAAAATGGCCTACTACCATGACTTAGCGGAAATGTATGTAGGTGACGATGTTTCTACTGACTTCTACGCTTGGGTATTTCCCAAATACGATCACGTAGCAGTTGGTACTGGCACAATGCACGTTAACCAACGAGACATCAAGAAATTACAAGCTGGTATTCGCGCCCGTGCTGCCGAAAAATTAGCTGGTGGTAAAATCATCAAGGTAGAAGCTCACCCCATTCCTGAACATCCCCGTCCTCGTCGTGTAGTTGGCCGGATCGCTTTGGTTGGTGATGCTGCGGGTTATGTTACCAAGTCTTCTGGTGAAGGTATTTATTTTGCAGCGAAGTCTGGGCGGATGTGTGCAGAAACCATTGTTGAGGTTTCTAACAATGGTGCGCGTATTCCTTCTGAGAAAGAGTTGAAACTTTACATCAAACGTTGGGATAAGAAATACGGACTCACTTACAAAGTGTTGGATATTCTGCAAACCGTGTTCTACCGTTCCGATGCTACCCGGGAAGCGTTTGTAGAAATGTGTGATGATTTGGATGTACAAAAGCTAACTTTTGATAGCTATTTGTATAAAACTGTAGTTCCAGCTAACCCCATTACACAATTGAAAATTACAGCGAAAACCATAGGTAGCTTGTTACGTGGTAACGCACTTGCTCCTTAATTTTAGGTGACAGGTGACAGGTGACAGGTGACAGAGAATGAATATAGATTTTTGTTCTCATTCCTGGATATCTTGATTGCTGTAGGGGTTTAGCAAAAGCTGATTTTTCTCAACTTGAGGTTAAAACCATCACCGGACTGGGAATTTATTCCCAGTCTCATAGTAACAAGCATTTGGGTGATAATTTGACGGAAAAATCAGACATCTAGATATCCCAAATGCTTCGCCCTGCCCCGATAAATAGGTTCCATAATTTCTTTTCTGGAGAAGTCTATTGATAAAATATTGGATTAAGCTGTTGTGCATTTATTCTCTAAAAATACTTAACGCCAATTGTAAATGTTTTTCTGCTTCTTGATATTGATTCATCCGCATTAAAGTTTTACCAATATTACAAATCCCCCACGCTTCTTGAGTTCTATACCCTATTTTTTGGGCAACTTCTAAACCTTGTTTATTGTAATCTAATGCTTTGACATAATCCTCCATACAAATATACACCAGTCCTAAATTTGTTAATACTATAGATTCTTGTTCAGGATCACCAATTTCTCTCACATTTACTAATTCATTCTGATAACATTCCAAAGCTTTAGAATATTGTCCTAAATATATATAAGCTAAACCTAACCTGGTATTTAAAATGTTTTGTAGATGGCGATTTTTAAGCTCAAGAGCAATAGTTAACCCTTGTTCATAAAAATCAATGGCAGTATCATAATTACTCTGCATTAAATACACACTACCCAAATTATTTAAAAGTTGAGATTGCATAGATTTATCATCTAGTTCTATAGCTATTTCTAATCCTTTTTGATAACATTGAAAACACTCAGAATATTTGCTAATACTGTAGTAAACATTGCCTAAACCACACAAGTAAGTTAGTTCAGTTACAGGTTCTAAATTACCCAGAAGATGTTTATATAATTGAATTAGTTCTGAATAACATCCCCAAATACCCAATTGTTGATGAAATTGTTGTTGACTGGGTGGAGTTAAAGACATAGATAATATATCACTAGCTGGTTTCCAAGCTTGAGCATCACAAAGATGATAAAGTGCTTGTAAATAACCTTCTAATTTTTGCCGATGAGTAGCATTAATATTAGTTTGGTAATCTGTTAACCAGTTGATGACGGCAATATAATGATCTAATTGTTGTAGGGAAACTTGTTGTAAAAGATTAGATGGTTGAATGCCTATATTTTCTAGTACGATAGATCCTGGTAGTAAGGAAATTTCCATATTATGCTTTTTTATCCTTTTTGTGTTAATAATTTTTCATAATGAGCTATAGCAACACTTCTGACTAAATTGTGCATTCCTATCAGCATCGTTTCATTATTTGCAAGAAATGAAATTTCTACTAAATAACGATCTTGTAAAGTTTGTAGTGCAAATTGTTGCTGTTCATTAGTATATCCTCTATATTCTAAATGCCTTAACCACCAACTTTGTTGTACTGGAACACGATATACTGAACCTATGCAAAGTAAAATATAGGCATGATGGGCATTATCTGATAATCTTTTGAAAGTTTGCTCTAGTCTACTTTGGACTTTTACCCGTAGCTGGATAGAATACCGATCTAATTTCCATTGATCATTTGTTGATTCTATTATACCTTGACTAGCTTCTGCTAAAGCTTTTTCTACTTCTTCAATTTCCGGTCCATATTGTTGCCAATAAGCGGAAACTTGAGAGGCAAAATCATTAATAATTTCTCCAGCAATGGTTCTTAATGCTAAAGGATGTCCTTTGTATGCTTTGCCTATTCTTAACAGTAGTTTCATTTCTACAGATGGCAAATTAGCACCTAAACCAACTTTATGAAATAAAGTGAATTGTTCCGTTTCCGTCAGTCCATCCACTCGCTGACAGTACCAGAAATTAGGATAGCGCGATGCTGCTGCTACTAGTTGATGTGGTAACTCTTGAGAAGTAATAATAAAACGACTTTGACAAGTTTCTGCTGATAATAAACTAGCGAAAAACTGACACCACCATTCATCAATAAAATCACTCCATCCAGTATTTTCATCTCCCAGTAGCACTAATTCTAAAGAATCAATTAAGATTAACTGGGGATGATGACAAAAATATGTAACTAAACGTAGTAGTAAAGACTGTGGTTGTTTTTTTTCTTCTGATGAAACTTGTTCCCCTGCATTTTCTAACCATTTGACAGCAACACTTACAAAGTCTGAAGGGGTGCTTTTATCATCAAAATTTTTTCGATACAATTTTTCTGGATCATGATCAAATTTACTACTTAACTCAATAGTTAAACGTTCTGCTAATGCAGTTTTACCAATTCCTGTTAGTCCAACTAATAAAAGTAAACGACAAGAACTTTGTAAAAGTTGAGTGAGATTGATAATTAAATCATCTCTTCCAGTCCACCCACTATCATAAACAAAAAATTCAGTTATTAAACTGGGGAGATTGGATGGTTCTGATTTATTTGCGGGTATATTTTGGGAAATTAATTCTGGTTTGTATTTATGAAATAAGCTGATCAGTTCTGTGCGTTTGGAAAAACGCTCTCCATCGAGGTTTTTTAAGCCAAAAGCTTTACATATAGATTCAATATGTTTGCGAACTGTTGTTCTAGTTATGTAAAGAGACTCCGCAATTTGTTGGTCTTTTTCACCACATAGGAATTTATCTAATACTCGTCGCTGCTTAGGGGTTAGTCCGTCGAGTGCTTGATGGAACTTATCAATATCCACTGTACTGTTTGGGTAATGTTTTGATTGGGTATGTTGTCAGGTTAATCAATATTATACACAGTTGTGAATTTTTCTACACAGTTGAAAAAAATCAGAAATTACTTAGTTAGGGTGCATCAGATGTTACCAATGATTTATTTGTAGGATTTATTGAGTTTGAAACGCTCTACAAGGAAAAGTAGCATCCCAATTTTGTAAAAACACACCTTGGCTATTAAGCTGTTGTGTATTTAATTTGCATAAGTTTAACAGGCAAGACTTGTACTGAGCGGTTAGTGAGCGCAGTCGAACTATGTCGAAGTATGCCTGTTCCACAAGAGCTAAGAATATTAGGATTATAAAATTTAGCTGCGTAACAGCTTAGAAATTGCGGCTATACAAAACAAACCAATTTCGCCTACACTGACTAACAACTCAATTAGATAACTTTGGACTGTGTAGTATTGCATTTCAGTAGTTTTAATACCAAAAACTACTTTGATCTCGTTATTTCATCCCAAAAAGTACGTGGATTGATAACAGGAATATTTTCAATTGGATGTAAGATCAGCAAATCAGCATCTCCAGTAATAAGATGTGAAGCATCACCATTTAAAGCCAATTCGATAAATTTATCATCCTTGGTATCTCGACATAATTTCACCTGCTTTAAAATTTCCACAGGAAACCATGTAGTTTTAATACGGATAGACAACCCATCAATGTCATCAGAATCAATATATTTAGCAAATTTCGATCGTCTCAGAACAGACAAAAGTTCTGTTAAAGTAGCGGCAGAATATAAAATAATTCCATTGTCTTCTCCCCAGTTTAAAACCTGTGCCGAAACAGACTTAGGAAACAAAATAGCAGTAACTAAAACGTTAGTATCAAGGACTAGACGCATAAATCTACTAATCTTCAGTTAAAAGCTTCTTTAATTTATCCTCAGTTAAACCACGTTCTTGAGCTTTACGTCCGATATTTTCTCTAAATTGTTGAAATTCTTGAATATTAATCCGAGTTATGCGTTGATATTCTTCAATAGACATAATAACCGCAACATCACGATTTTGCTGACGGATAGTTACAGGTTCATGTTGCACTTTATCAATGACTGCGGCAAAAGCTTGATTAACTTCTATATCTGAAACAAATTGCATAATTTCACCTCATTTGTTTTTATTATAGACAAATTTTCTATCACATCTTACCTGAGTCAGTATCTATCGCATTTATTGAGTAATTATTTTTCATATATATTTTATGAATTAGTCCGTATTATACACAGTTGTGAATTTTTCTACACAGTTGCAAAAAATCATAAATTACTTAGTATGCTGTATGAGTAGGTAATATTTATCAATGTCGTATTTATTACATGAAGTAATATGAACTAATTGTAGTATGATGTATGGTGGGGTGTTATTAAAGAGCAATAGTAAAGCACTGCTGCAAGCAGTTCGCTCCTAGTTCAATTTATTGAAGTTAATGTTTTTTGTATAAAAATCATAGATTTAAACAATCTATGAATCTAATATAAGCCCATATTTGCTAAATTTGACTGAAATAAATAACTTGCTGTTATTTGTTAGTGAAATAATGTGGTGCGATCGCTTTATTTGGCTTTACTTAGTTCTACTTAGGAGATACTGAATAAACCTAAAACCCATATGAATCAAAGATTAGAGGTATTTAAAAAAAATTTCCTCACTATTTGCAACACAGGGTGAATCTAATCCGTATATAAATTGTAGGCGATATCAAAAGTCTCTGTTTAGTTCAATGCATTGTCACTTATAAAACATTACTTTCCACTGCCTAACAGTATGTCAAATTCCATACCGCCAGAAAATCAAAATCCTGATGAACTAACTGATAGAGATGATTTTGATTCTACCTCAGTAGTTAATTCTCTTACATCCCAATCCAAAAACCCACAGTTAGTAGTAGAAACAGGTAAAACTGCTGTTTTAGATGTTTGGAGTGCGTTAAAACTAATTTGGAATGATCCAAATAACGGACTGCAAACGGCAATTAACAGTTTAGGAGATAGTAGAATTTTATATGCGGGAATTGCACTTTGTATTCTATTTGTTTTAGCTGCTTGGATGGCAGTATCAAAAACCATAGAATCCCTTGCACCATTGTTTTCTTTCGGGGGTTTATTTGGTACAAGTTATAAGACCGAGTTAAGTTTTTCAGAACACTTGCGAGTTATTTTAGCTGCCACAATTCCCGTGTTAGGGATGATAGCAGTTTTGTGGATCACCCGCAAAATATTTAAAGGATCTGGTAATTATCAACAATTCATATTTGTTACAGGTTGTTGTTTTGCCCCTATTACCTTTTTTCTGTTCATGTTGTGGTTATTAGGTAGTAATGCAGCAGAATTAATGGCTTTAATTTCGGTATTTTGCTGGACTACATTTGTTTTATTTTTGAATACAGCACTCATAGGGGTACTGGGTTTATCTTCTCGCAATGCACTATTGCTAGTACCGATAGTTTTAGTGTCTGATTTTTTCATCACTAGAGTTGGTTTAGATATTTTGTATTGAAACCAGTTCGAGAATAATTAGCAAACTGTTTCAGTTTGTTGTTATCAATATTTTCATCAGGAGTTTATCATGGGTCAGACATTTGTTTTTCTATTAGCAATACTGGGACTATTGGGATATTTTGTATCCAAAATTTACAATCAAATCAACAGACTTAATTCCAGAGTTGAGAGAAACTTTTCTGGAATAGATACACAATTATCCAGAAGACACGGTGTTATTAAAAAGTTGGTTAGTAGTGTTAATGCAGAACAAAAAAGCATTATTAATCAGTTTGAAGCATTGACTAATTTAGTAGAAAAAGCTAATTTACAACGGGGAAATCAACAGGCTTTTCTTGATACAGAAAACCAGATATCAAGAATGTGGAATCAAATATTGAACTTACCACAACTCCAAAGCATACGCGGGTTTCAAGACTTTAATAAACAAATTGCTGAACTAGAAGAAGAAATTGCAGCAGCTAGAAGAACATATAACGATAGTGTTGAAAGATTTAATACTTATTTAGTGAGTTTTCCCACTGGATTTATTGCACAACTTCTTTTCAAACAATTTCAACAAAAGGCTTATTTCCAAGCAACTGCTGACGAAAGACAAGATTCTGATGTAAATTTTAATGTTTAGTTTGTTGTATAGGGAATGAAGTTGAGGTAGATAGGATATGAGTGAAAAACTGAGTCAAAAACATAGTTATGCAGTTGAGAGCTTATTTACTGGTAATGATTTTAATACCAGACTGATGGAAGTTGAAAAAGCTAGACAGGAAAAGATTAAAAATCAGCTAATTTTTGGGGGATTAATTTTAACTGCACGGATTGTCATTGGTATTTTGGGTTGCAGTATTTTGACTTTCATAATCCTCTTTTTTGTAGATTCAGGATTTTCTTATATTCTAGCTTCTCTAATAAGTTCAGGTGTTATTTATGGGCTAATGCTTGGTATTAATTTGGCTAAAAATCGCATTGATTTTTTTATCAGAAAATATAACAATCTATTGTTTTATCTTCGTAAAGATGCAATTGAAGGCTTTGTAAAAATCATTTTTCCTGATGCAGAACAGATAATATTTGAACCTCAAATTTCATCTAAGAATCAGATGCAACCAATATTAGCTAATTTGTTTTACAATAAACTTTATAAATACACGGAAAAAAATACCCTTGCCTTTACAATTGATAAAAGACCTTTTTACATAGCAGATGTAGAACCTGTATATATACTTAATTCCCAGAAAGAGGCTACAGAGATTGATAAATTTGTTGATAGATATGATAGGAGAATTGTTTGTTATTTCAAAGGTATTGTTTATCAAATGGAATATGAAAAGGAAAATCTTAATAGTGACTTTTTAACAGTTATGATTCCTAAAAAAGCTGCACCTAGTCCCACCAAAAAAATCAGAGAAGACAGGAAAACAATGACAGTTAGTAAAGATTATCCTAGACTAGAACTTTTGAGTAGGGATAAACGCAGTCCAGAAAGATTTATGCAGCGAGGTTGTGAGGAATACAGTGTAGAAAATATGGAAATAGAAGACAAATTTTATGTTTTTACAAATAATGAAAATGCTTCCAGAAAATTACTATCCTATCGGTTTATGGAAAAAATTGTAGAAATGATATCACCCAAAAAAGAAGAAATATCTCAACCAAAAGTAGTACAATTTCTTTTAGGTAATCAGGAAAATACTCCTAATTTTTGGATGCAATTTATCAATATTACTCGTCAAAATAATAAACCATTACAGAAACTTGCAGTTGTAACTACAAATAAGAATTTGACTTTTTTTGAAGTTACAGGAGAAAAATCTTGCAAATTAGATAACTTTTTACATAACTTTCAAGAACTGGAAAACATATTAAGTTCAATAATTACAGCATTAAATGTAGTACCAACTGCTGGAAATTGATATGGAGTTATAACTATGGATTTGAATCTTCAAAATATTAATCTCTATATCTCAGAATCTGACGTGGTAAGAATTATCATGAATCAGCGTCTTCAGCAATTAAAATTGCAAGAACCCGAATTAAAATTAGTCTTTCCCCGTGGAACAATCGCTTTTATTTGGTTGTTTATGATTCTAGCATCGTTTACTATGTTGGGAATTTCCGTAATTAGTTTTTATCTCAATTTAATAGTGATATCAAAAGTATATTATGATTTTGGTGTTTTTATAGTATGTTTAGTATTGATACCTTTAATAAATTCCTGGAGGAAATATGTACAAAACACAAAGAAACATAAAAATTATTTGCATTTTTCAAAAACAGAAGCTATTAATATAGTAGAAATAGAAAACTATTTTTCCGATCAGAAAAACAATTTTATCAAAACATATCAGGAGTATGTAAACTATGTGCATCAAAAGATAGAGAATGTACGAAAAAGTCAGCATCTTAGTTCAACAACAGTAGATGAAGTTGGAAGTTTACAAAATCGAATTTCTCAAGCTGTTGATAGACTAGAAACACTAAAAAATGATTACTTTGCACGGTTAGATAATGTAGAATTAGAATTAAAAAATAAGCTGATTGACCATATAAGTGATCCGGAAATGGAGGTAGTAATAGAGTCGCAAATTTTAGTAGAAAGATTAGAGGAGGAGGTAGAGGCTATTAATTATTATTTACAAGCTGTGGATGAAATGGCTTGGAAATAATATTATAATATTGCTGCTAGAGTTTATCTGAATTTAGTAACAAAAAATGAGGTAAAAAATTATGGGTTGTTTGGCAATTTTCTTGAATTTATTATTTCCTGGTCTGGGAACTCTGTTGTTTACTAACAAGAGAGTTGAAGGATTTATTCAGTTGGTTTTAGCTATTATTAACGACCTGCTGATTTTGGTAACGCTAGGATTTTGGCTTGTTATTGGTTTGTTAATTCATATCGGACTTTTTGCCTGGGCCTTAGCATCTACCATTAGTTTTATGAGTGAACGAGCAGCGAAAAAAGCGATTCAAGAAGAACGGGAACGTGAAGGTTAATTTATCGGAATTTTACCCCATCGCATTCTAATCTAGCAAGAATTTAATATCACCTTTGGCATTTACAAACAACAAAAGGCAGATTAATTATTGAAATATTTTGATATTTTTGTGCTATTGCCTGTCGTCATAAGATTATAAAAAGGAGAAAATAATGAAGAAATTGACTGGATACTTCCTCATACTATCATTGTTAGCTAGTTGTGGAAAAAGCCCAGAACAAGCAAGAAAAGACCTATTTGCAATGGGTTTACAATTTGATAAAAATGTTTTTTACCAAGTCACATATAAATGCGATATCCTACCGATTGATGACTTTCTGATAGGAGGAATGGAACCAGGATATGGTTTATTGGGAGCATCTGAAGGAGGTTGTGTTCAAATTGTTAAGAAGTTAGTTAGCAAAACTAAAGATAAATATTACTTAGCCCATGCTCTTCATGCTACTGTAGATCAAGAGCCTCAACCTCAATACACAGAAATTATTAAGATTTTACTTAATGCAGGAGTAGACCCTAACATTAGTATTGAAAATAAACAATCTTATCTTACTGTTGCAGCAGAGCGAAATAATCTGGAAGTAGTGGAATTATTAATTAATAAAGGAGCTAATCCTCAAGATATTGATGGTATAAACTCCTCAGCTTTAGTTGCTGCTACTTATAAGAGCGAAGAAATCACAAAAATTTTACTCGATAAAGGTGCAAACCCTAGTTCTGTGGGATGTGGTGACAACCATTGCACAGCTTTATCGCAAGCTGTTTTATCAGGAAATCAAGCGACTGTGAAGTTGTTATTAGATAAGGGAGCAGTGGCTAAAGATGGTAAAGATGGGAACTCTCTGTCATTAGAACAAGCAGTATATATATCTAATCCAGACCTGATCAAATTATTAGTCAATGCAGGGGCTGATCCCAATCAAAAAGGTTCTTGGAATCATTCTTTACTTGTCGGTGTGGTCAAAAGATATGACATGAATCTACCAACTCTCAAAGCTCTTTTGGAAGCAGGAGCAAAACCTAATGAGGGAGATGGTAATTCTTTGGCTTTGTCTGAGGTAGTACGATATAAGCAAAATGCTGAAGCAGCAGAACTTTTATTAAAACATGGTGCTAATCCGAATACAATTTCATCGGTTTTTATCAATACACCTAGAACTGTATTGGATGAGGCTTCAAGTGAAATGGCTGTAATTTTAAAGAAGTATGGAGCAGTTTCTGGTAATCAGCTTAATACATCAAAACCACAAAATTAGCTTGGTTACAATTTTAGCAGAAGTGTAGAATGCTCAAAAAAACCATAGAAATTGCCAAATTTTCAAATTATCCAAATAGTCAATACAAAGGCTAGTATATGCGGCTTAATCAAATAATTGCTACCGGGTTAATTTTTACCAATATTATGCTCTTGTTTTCATCATCAGCACAAGCACAAAATAGAAAACCATCTGTTGAATGTAATACTGCTTTACAACGCGCAAAAAAACAAATTCAAAAAAATAGAAAGGTCAAAGTTGTTTATACAAGTCAAGAAAATATTTCTCAACATTACAAACATGACAAAAACTATCCTAAAAATCGTCCATTTTCCTATGGTTTTGGTTTAAGAGGTCCTGCTACACAATCTGTCTTAAATTCTGATAAGTTCTTAACTAGAATTGCCAAAGACATTATAGATAATTGCTCATCAATTAGTATAGTTGACTTTGGAGAATATCAAACTGATCATGTTGAAAGTTACGGCTTATTAGAAAATAATGACGTTGGGCGCTTTAAATGTATTTTAGAGAGTGACCCAAGAGCAAGAAAAAAACTTGATTGGGGATACGTGGTTTGCATTTAGATAACAGATAATAGCTAACAAAAATTATTGGAGAAAAAATGAAAAACTTGTTTATTAGTTTCACAATCACAACTGCATTAATTACATCAATATCACCCTTAGCATTTGCATCACCCAAACCAGAATCTAAACTTCCTTCAGGTGCTTATTATACACAAGGAACTATGTTTAATAACTCTAGGAGAGAGATTTTAAATCGTAATGGAAAAATTTGCATCAAAATAGTTGACGGACCACCTAATAACTATCGTGGACGAGAAGAAATTATGATTAGTAGCGTATCAAATCGAGGAGGTCAACTTTACATTGATGGGAACAATCAGGAAATCCAGGTAATGAATGTTAGAGAATTACCAGAGTATGAATTTTTAAGCAAATATTCTACTGTTTTAGCTGCATTTAGTGATAATACTGGTGCTTCCAGTGGTTGGGGATTATTAGCAGGAAATAACTCTGATTCTCGCACTACTCCAGCCCAAAATAAGAGAATGCAGGAATGTATAAATACTAAAGGTAATTATGTCCGTAAAATCAAAGGTAGAATGCTGCAAGGACAATTTTAGATAATTACTTTGGATTACCAGCGTTTTTGGCTCGACCTGTACAGGAGTCAGGAGGAAGTTGTCACAATCTTGAAATTTTTTTACCTTTTTGCAACACCGAGTGAATCTGGTTCGTATATAGATTGTAAACAGTATTTAGTATTTACATCTAGTTCAGCAATTTACTTTATCACTCATCAAACATTCATTTCACAAGAATTGGAAATTATGCTTAATACAGTGAAAATTGATTGATTTTTCAAGATTACAACCAGGGTTTTACAACTGACCTGACTATTGCTCTATATTCGCTTAACAAGGATAAATAGATGAATCAAATTCGTTGCTGTAGAAATACGACTTTAGTGTTTAGCTTATATTTGCCCGTGATTACCTCATGTTTAATTCTCAGTTCAGGAATTTTTGAGGGTAAACAGGCTAATGCAAATGAAATACCAAAAATTGCCCAAAGTAATAATTCCTCAAGAAACTTTAGATTGGCAAGTAAAGAAAAAGTGAGAATTGCCGTTCTTGATTTTGATTTCAGCAGTGTTAGCAACCCTAATCTGTTATCTATTTTACAAGGAGGAAGCAAGGGTGTAAGTGATATCCTAGTCAACAGATTAGTCAAAGATGGTAATTTTTCTGTCATTGAACGCAGTCAAATAGACGCAATTTTGAGGGAACAAAATTTCGGTGATTCTGGACGAGTTGATGCTGGTACTGCGGCTCAAATTGGTAAGATTTTAGGTGTAGAAGCAGTTATAATTGGCTCAGTAACTCAATTTGACCTTCAGCAACGGCAGTCTGGAGGAGGATTTTTAGGATTCGGAGCAGCATCTACTGATACAGATGCTTACGTCAAATTGAATATCCGGGTAGTGAATACTACTACATCAGAAATATTATTTGTTGCCGAAGGTAATGGTAATGATAGTCAGTCAGATACTCAAGTTAGAGTTGGTCCATTTGGTGGAGGTTCAGTAACAGTTAATGAAAGTAAGTTATTAACAAAGGCAACAGAGAAAGCCATCGATCAAGTCGTTACGGAATTAAATAATAAATCAACAGATTTAGCATCTTTGCCAAAATCTTTACCAAGTGTCACCGCTACCGTAGCTGATGCCACAGGAAATACTGTGATTTTAAACAAAGGCAAATCAGATGGTTATCGAGTGGGAATGAAGTTATCAATTGAAAGGGTAACAAAACAAGTTAAAGACCCCACTACAGGTAAAGTTATTCGCAATGTTACTCAACCAATTGGCATAATTGAATTAGTTGAGGTAGATGGTACATCTAGTGTTGGCAAAATTATTGGTGGTGGAAAATTTAAAGTCGGAGATATTGCTAAACCGACTCAATAAATATCTGAAGGACGGAACATCGTTACGTATTGATGACTACCTCAGTGAATAGACAGGATCAGACTCCAAATTAGTTTGTAGGGGTAATTCATGTAGCTTGCTTCCCGAAGGGTATTACCCCTACTTTCGGTCTTTTTCGCGTAGGTCCTGAATAATGTTGAAAATGCGATGATAGTAATGTATAAGAGGCGATCGCTTTTTGGTTGGTTGAATCAACAAAACCCAATATCAATCCAGATTATTATTTAGGGAGATTATTCATTCATAATTGTTTCCAAAATTTCTGGTGTCAAGTCTCTAGAAACTGCTCTATCGCTAATTTCATCCATCAATTTACCAAGAAAATCAACTTCCTCATTCAGATCCTCTCGTAAAAATAAACTAACCAGCGTTACCAAAGATTGCTTTTTCCGTTCTGTTGCTTTTTGATAAGCTTGAGCAACGTTAGGACTCACTTTGATTGTAATTTATTCACTAATCTGCATAATCAAGACTTGTTGATAGTATTTAGGACTTACGCAAGATTGGACTAAAAACCTGATTCTCGTCTAGGGGTAATTCATGAATCACCCCTACTTTTGGTCTGTTTGGCGTAAGTTCTATTTATACTATTATATCGGATCAGCGCGATCGCCCTCCAAAAAACCATAAAAACCATAAATAAATATAAACAAATATTTGCAACAGGAGTTAACTATTCTTCGTATAAATAATAGTAGAGATTATTCTATACTTAATGATGCTCTTACTAAAATGTCATAAGTATATGGATGATCTAAACCTCCACCTGCAAATCCTCGTCAAGGAAGCTTGCAAGTATTCCAAAGACACCCGCCAGCACCGTCAAGCAATCAACGGTTTACTGCGATCGCTTCTCAAATCAGGACGTATTTGGAGGCCATCAGCAGGGAATGACAACAACGAGGATATTTATGAAGAAGCATTACAAAAAACTCTGGTTGATTTATCTAGTAAAACATTATGTGAGAAGTATGATCCAGATCGGGGATTATTTCTACACTGGTTTAACAGGTGTCTAATAAATAAGTACAGAGATGAAATAAGAACAGTCAACGGTTATAAAAATCGCATACAGTCTGTCTTACAAAATGATGAAATATCTATTGATCCATTAGAGCAAAGAGTTTCTCCCATAGATGCGACTTTACTCATTGCAACTTGGGAATCATTTAAGCAATGGATTATAGAAGATCCTGATAATGTTCTTAAAGATTGTCACATCAGAGATAACCCAAAAGCTAACTGTCAATTATTTGCTGAACTGAACCGTATCCAAGGAAAAAAATGGCAAGAAATAGCTGATGAAGTTGGATCACCGCAGGGTTCGCTGAGATCCCATTGGAATAGAAAATGTGAACCATTACTGCAAAAATGGTTAGCAGAAAATCAAAAATTATTTGGAGAAGAAAACAATGAATGATAAACTAAATAAACTAAATGTATTACATGATTTAGCTATTACCTTTCCCATTACTGCATCCTTTCGCCACCAAGCTAGAACTTATGCAGCACAATATTTTACACCAAATATACAACAAAGAATTTATTTGAATACCTTGGCTGTATTTGTTGCTGATGCTTATTTTCAGATACTTGGTTTTAAGACTAATCTGAATCGGACAGAAAGATGGGATGTCATTCAACGTTTATGGAGTGAAGCTAATGAATTAGAATTATTAGGATTAGGTAATTTAGAATGTTGTGTCATTAAAAAAGAACAAAAAGAAATAATTTTACCATCTGATATTGTTAGTAATATTGTTAGGCATAACATCGGCTATTTATTTATAGAAATTGCTGATTCAGAAAAAGAAGCCGTATTGCTGGGTTTTTTACCTGGTTTTGATACTAAACATGAAGAATTACAAATAACAGATTTACAATCTATGGATGCTCTGATTGATTATTTATCTGAGAAAGAAACATCTTTACTAGTGGAAACAGCAGAAAATGATGAGATATCCCTAGAATTTACAGAAAAAAAAATTACTTATTTAAGAAATTGGTTGAATAATATTTATGAGGGAGATTGGCAACCTGCAACGCGGAATCTGAGAAATGCTATCTGCAATAAAAATATCTCCCTAGCAGGACAAATATTTAAAATGCAGCTTTCCGTTTCCCAACCCAGTGAGGAATTAGTTAATGTTATAGTCACTATTCAAAGTGAAAATACTTTTTTACCTATGGGTATGCAAGTGAGTGTACCAGATGAATCACATACACATACAGAAACAGTAAATAAATCTGGTGATTTGATATCTATACCCCTAGAATTATCTCCAGGTGAAGAATTTTGGGTAGAATTGCGGATAGGAGAAAGTTTTATTAGAGAATATTTCATTGCTTAAAAAGGAGTGTTTATGACTTGGAAAATCTCCTTTAAAATTGGTGGTAGGGTGCAAATCAATAATTCTGAAGTTTTACCTGTCACTCTTGCTATTTATGATCAATATGGACAAATAGAAGAACTGGTTTCTTTTCTTTCTCCTCTCCCAAAATCTTTATCAAATAAGTTTAAAGATTGGCAAGATTATATTGGTTTACAAGGCGATCGCAAAGTTGTTAAAAACCAGGAAAATCGCACTTTTGGGGTCATTAATCTCACAGAATTAGCTAATTCTTTGAAAGCAGAATTAAACCAATGGTTAGGTAGGGATGGTTGGGTTGATGAAAATGGACAACCAGATCCTCGTGTAAGTTTGGTTTTGGAACAATTTAGGGAGAAAATAAGTCAAAAAGATGAAGTTCAAATTATTGTTCAAACAGAAGATAGACAATTACGGGGACTTCCTTGGCAAGAATGGGACACTTTAGCAGGGTATACTAGCAATGGGGTAGAAGTTGCCATTAGTGCGACTAATTTTAAACGGTTGACACAAAAACAAACAGCACAATTAAAAGCAACTGCTCGGATATTGGTAGTATTTGGTGATGAAAAACTTAATTTTGCAGAAGAAATCAGTTTTATTAAAAGTTTGCGGCGACATGGTGGCGATCCTCATATCCTCAGACAACCTACACGCAAACAGTTAGAAGAGAATTTACAAGATAGTCAAGGTTGGCACATTTTCTTTTTTGCTGGCCATAGTGAAAGCGATCGCAATGGACGTATTGGTAGGATTCAAATTAATCCCGCCGATGGGGAAGAAGGCATTATTGAAATTGCCAAGTTAAGAGATTTGTTAACAGGTGCAATTCAGAAAAAATTACAAATAGCTATCTTTAATTCCTGCGATGGTTTGGGATTAGCAAATCAATTAACTGAGCTATCTTTGCCTTATTGTATTGTCATGCGCGAAAGAGTTGAATCTGCCGTAGCTAGAGAATTATTAAGGTATTTTTTAGAGGCATTTGTACAAGATCGCTCTTTATTTGCGGCAATGAATTATGCCCGTCAACAGTTACAAAAAAAATTTGAACCTGGTAAAAGTTGGCTACCTGTAATTGTTGCTAACCCCTTAGCTAAAGAAGTAACTTGGAATCGTTTATTTTCTGAAAGAAGGTTATCTTGGCAATGGGAAATGGTTTTGGCAATAATAGCGATCGCTATGCTAATTTGTCTACCTGTGGGCATATTCACCGAGTTTAATGGACGGGAAACTTTAACACTTTACGCTCAACTTTACCCCCATATTATCATTTATCCTTCCCTGTTTCTTTGGATGTCTTTATTTGCAGCTTATAGAGTGCATTGTATGATTCGGGTACAAACTCGCTCTTTTTTAATTTTAACATTGGTGACAATTTTTATTACTTTGGGGGCATTGTTTTTCGAGATTAATAGCGATCGCATGATGTTTTTAGAATTTAATTCCCAAGCGATGACAACAATTAAATCTGAGAAACTAAAAACACTGTATTTAGATTGGGAAACTTCAGAATCACAGATCAAAAGTATTCCCCAAAACCTTTTTAATATTAATCAAGCTTTTGACAAACAAGGCAATTTAATTATCAAAAAATCCGCATTAGAATCAGCCATTAAACGACTAAAAAAAAGTAATAATAAAAAAGGATTTCAAGGACTTTTAAGAATTGCCACATCCTATCAAGTTTGGCAACAAAATCATCAATATTTTTCCCTAAGTAGATCGTTTTACATTCTCAATTTTCTCAGTATTGTTGCTTGTGGTGTTCAACTTGTAGCACTGGTGTCAAATATTCTTTTTGCTCCAGATTCCATCTTTAATAAAAATAAATACCTCACTTATCTGATTATTTGTGAGTTAGGTATTCTCCTATGGTTGCCTTTTCAAAGCTATAGTATAGAACATACCAAAAGTCTCTTATTTTCCTCTGATTTCCGAGGTACTCTAGCTGGAATTAATGTGATTACTTATGCGATTATTGCCATTTTATTTTTCACTACTATTAGCAGTATATACAAAAGTGCTACCCAAAAATATCAGCCTATTTTATTGTCATTTTTATTAGGTAGTTTAGGTTTTACTGTATTAAGTAGTATTTTTGGTGTTTCTATTATTGATCACTTGTTTGGGATGAATAGCACCAATCCTTTAACTCCTTGGTTTGCAAGTATCGTGTTTTTTGCTCCTTTATTTTTCTTGCTTGTAAGTTGGATTGATTTGCGAGTAGGTGATGATTAAATATCAGATCCCTGACTTCTTTTATTTATTGTGTCCAAAAATTATAAATTGCTATCAGAAGTCGGGGATCTGGGTATGAACAAGTGCTATAGCTGAATACTTACTGATGTGGTGATTAAATATGGAAAATCAGCAACTTTATCAAGAACGACAAAAAGTAATTTTGATTGTATTTTTGACATACATTCTGCCAGTTTTACTTGTATTTTTAGAAGTAATTCCTTTTTCCTGGCGGTTTTATGTGCTAATTTTTGCCGCTATAGTCGTAGTAGCGATCGCCTATTTATACCAATTTTCTCCTGTAGAATTAGGATTTACAAATCATAACTTAAAAAAATCTTTGACAGCGATCTCTTTACCAACATTAATCTTGACTGGGTTCATGTTTATTTATTATTTAACTCATGGATCACGGTTAGATAACTCAGCATATCAATGGCTATTTTACCTTTTCTTTGTGGGTGTATCTTCTCCCATCCAAGAGTTTTTATATCGGGGGTTTTTATTTGCTATTTTTAAGAGAGAAAAATTTGCAACTTGGGTACAAATTGTATTCTCTACCTTACTTTACAGTTTTATACATCTGATTTATAAAGATATACCGACGCTGGTATTTACATTAATTATAGGTATAATTTGGGGCTGGAACTACGCAAAGTTTCGTAATTTATATAGTATCATTATTAGTCATTCTTTACTGGGAGCGATCGCTATTCTGCTGGGTTTAGTATAGGTGAGGACTTACGCAAAACAGAACGAAAGTAAGCGTGCCAAAATTTCATAAGGACTTTCAACTCTGTTCCCTGCTATTATAAAAATAAGATTTATGAACGTCCTTAGATCACTTTCTCTCAATCACCTGCGAAAATAAATCCAGGATAAAAAATAAAGTAAGGATTCAGGTGAGGTGATAAGATCCCCGACTTCTAAGATAGATTTATCCCTTCGGAATACAATCAATCACAGAAGTCGGGGATCTGGGTAAATATGCCTTATGTGCATTGGAAATTTTGGCGGTTTTGATAATATTAGAGACAATAATTATATTGAAGTAAAAAAATATGGCACAAAGTTCATCAGAGAGAATTGTTAGACGTGGAAGAGTGTTTCCTGAAATTCAATGGACAGAAGAACAAAAAGCCCAAGATAGAGCGAGAAGAAAGGCATTTTCAGATCGTTGTTGGGTAATTTTTGAGCGTTTAAAACCAGAAATACTCGATAAATACTATGGTTGGTACATTGCTATTGAACCAGATAGCGGTGATTATTTCATTGATCAGGATCAAGAGATAGCTAGTAAAATGGCTAGGGAAAAGTATCCTCATTTAATTCATCATATTTACGGCATTAATGAAACGGGAGTTAGTGGCAGAATATGATTGAGGGAAGATTTGGAGATAAGGGTCAAATTTATTTGGACATTGATTTAATTGATGGGGATATCAGTTTTCCTATAGAAACAATGTTAGATACAGGTTTTACTGAATATTTAGCTATGAATAAACAAGATGTCCAAAGTCTTGATTGGCCTTTTTTAAGGCAAAATAAATTAAGAACTGCTCAGGGTGAAACTGAATTTGATGTTTATAATGGTAGGGTAATTATAGATGGTCAAAAGTTTGAAATTCCTGTATTCGCTGGAGATGAAATACAGGAGATTTTAATGGGTTCTCGATGGTTGAAGTTATTTATTTTGGTTGCTAATTATGGTGAAAATACAGTTAAACTAGAGTTGATTAATCAAATTATAAATTAACAAAAATATTTAAATTTATCACAAGTAAAACCAATAGTATAAACCTATTTAAGTACCTAGTCAAAATTAATTGCACATTGATACTTCTCCTTTAAGCGAGTAATTATTGTTACAAATATTTGATAAATTAGTCCATATTATACACAGTTGTGAATATTTCTACACAGTTAAAGAAAACATAAATTATGTGCTATTCTCTGTATTGGTACTAGTGATACCTGATTGGGGTTTGCTGAATAAACCTAAAACCTTGATATATCAAAGGTTAGAGGCTGATAAACACAGAAATTAGTGCAAGGGTTTTGAAGGGTATACCGGAAAAAGTGTGCATTTTTGGGGATTTCAAGAGATGGCAAAGAAATTTTCAAATCTCCTCCTGACTCCTGACTCCTGACTCCTGACTCCTGACTCCTGACTCCTGACTCCTATGCCCTCACCGAAAGACTTTCTCAGCAACCCCTATTTAATCTGAGTGAGATACACATACAGCACATTCTATCTACATGAGGTACACCATGATCAGGCAAGATGCCTGCGCTATAAGGGTTTTATCACTATAATAACGGAAACTGCTGTATTACACTACCACCATCACTGTTAGCTAAACTCTCCACAGTAGAAAGAAGCTCATGCTCTAAATAAGGCTTAGTAAAATAAGCAGTTGCACCTAATTCTTGCGCTAACTGACGATGTTTTTCCGAACTCCGAGAAGTCAAAATCATCACTGGTTTTTGAGACCATTCTGGATGTTGGCGAATATGACTTAATAATTCAAATCCATTCATCCGTGGCATTTCCAAATCAGAAATGATCACTTCAATTTCTGAATGTCTCTCCAACTGTTCCAAAGCTTCTACACCATTTTGGGCTGAAACAACTTGATAACCATACTTTTGTAAAGTCAAAGCCAAAGTTTGCCGGACACTAATAGCATCATCTATAATTAACACTACCTTTGCTAATTTTGGTATTATTCCTGAAGAATTTTCTGGCAATTTCCGATCATCCACAGATACAGATGCACTTAATAATGGTGTAGATGATGGTGTAGATGATGATATGGATTTCTGTTCATCTGACATTAGCAAAGCTTGTTTGTGAGATTCAGAATTTGTTGGTAAAGTCCTAACATCCAGTGTGGCCTGCATCTGTTGAGCATCTATCAACATAGTGCCATCAATGACTAAAATCAAATTACCATTCGCTAAACTACTACAACCATAAATATATTTTGGTGGAGTAATCACACTGCCTAAAGGTCTAATTACTAATTCTTGTTCGCCGATAATTTGATCAACTTCTAAACCCAAAAATCCTTGATTGCGTCTGAGTAGCAGCACAGGATTTTTCATTATTTCTGTATCAGCAGTTCTGGGTATATTATTTAAATAATTGCTGCCCACAAGTGAACCATTATAATATACTAAACTTTCAAGTTTAACGAGGTTAACAACTATTTCTTCTTCACCGGCTTGCCAATATAAAATTTGTTTACCTTCAAATTCTTGGATTTGCTGTTCCGAGGGAATTATTATTTTCTCAATACTATCTAGTAGTAAAGCATAAACAATACCCCCAGATTGGACTAGCATTAATTTATCTGTGGTCATAGAAAAGGGGATTTTTAGTATAAATATTGTTCCTTGATTCGGCGATGATTGCACGGAAATCGCGCCATTAAGTGATTGTAACTGAGTACGGACAATATCTAACCCCATACCCCGTCCAGAAATTTCACTCACCTTAGCAGCTGTAGAAAATCCAGGTGAAAACATCAGATCAATCAGTTCTGATTCAGTTTGATGATGATAATATTGAGGGTTGTCATCATCTGGGATCAGATTTAGATCAATAGCTCTTTTTCTAATACTTTCTAAATTTAAACCTTGACCATCATCTCTAACTTCAATAATAGTTTGATTTCCTTTATGATAGGCGCATATTTCTATTACACCTTGTTCGTTTTTACCACGTTCACGGCGTTTTTCTGGTGATTCAATCCCATGATCAAAAGCGTTACGAACTAATTGCAATAAAGGATCATAGAGTTTTTCGGCAATGGCTTTATCTATGAGAACTTCTGTGCCAGTAAGTTTTAATTTTACACTTTTTGCATAAACATTTGCTAGATTGCTGACCATTTGCGGAAAGCGATTTAATATGATTCCTAAAGGTAGCATTCTTGCTTCTGCTAGGTTCTCTATAATGCTCAGAGTTAAATTATATTTTTTCTCACTAATTTGAGCAGATTGTCTAGTTAGTAATTCTAGAGAATCTGCGGTTTCTTGTAGTTGCAGCGTTTCCTCTAGTGCTTCATGTAATGTCAAATTAAATTCTGTATAAACATCCATTTCTAAAGCATCAAATTGTACAGCAGAAACTTTTTGGCTAGTTGCTATAGAAAAATTATTTCCCTGCAAAGGCAAATCACGTAATTGTTGTAAAGTTGCTTGATGCTGGCTGATTTTTCTACTTAATTGCTCAATTAATTCTATAATTTGTTCATCATATAAAGTGCGTCGTTTTTGGTAAATCAGCAATTCCCCTGTTAAGTAATTGAGACGTTCTAATCCCTCTACGTCTACACGCACAAATGAAGATTGTCGGGTATTTTTATTAGGGGATGCTGGGGATTTATCTTCTAGTTCTCTATTTTTTGTTTCTGTATCATCAGTAATCACTTCATAATCTGAATCTGAATCATTTGTAAATACCTGATTACTCACAACTGATGATGTTACACTTTCTAAATAATTATCATTTTTAATTGCTTCGGCGGTATGGTTTACCAAAGATTCTTCAGATGTTTCTTGTATAGGTTCTCCTCCCCATATTTCCTCTACGAGATTATAGTCAGTGTTATTAACCACAGGGGCGGATATTGCTTTAATAACTAATAATTCTTGTAACTTAGGACGATCAAGCCATTTTTTTTCTTCCTCTGTGACGGCAGGATATTTTTTATATTCTTTTCCTAGTTGACGGATTTGTTTCTTGAGTGAGTTAATAATTGACATAGCATGATCATCTTGTTTAACTGAATACTCAAATTCAGCAACAGTAAGGATAATTATTAATATCACACCGCGACGATAAAGACAAAGGTTCTCTTGATCCTGTTCCTCCCTAATAGAATCTAAAAATTGATTTATCCAATTTTTCACATATTCTCTTGAATCATCTTGATATTTTTGATAAATTAATAAGTCTAAACTCAGTTCTGATTCTGGTATTTGTCTTTGGTGATTAAACCAGCCAAAAATATAGCGAATTACTTTTAAGTAAAATTTGGCATTTGCTGGTTTTAACGGCTCATGCGCTCTGTCACCAGATGTAATTAAAAATTGATAAAATTCTCTAGTAATGTGGAAAAATATGTCAGCGAAAGAGTTATTATTATGGCTAATTCCTGACTCATTTTTGGGGACTGTAGCTAAGGAACTATTAATGGGTGTAACAGGTGATTGTTTTTTTTCTACCTCTGGTTCTTCTTCTTTTTCTGCTGTTGTTAGTGCTTTTAAAGCAGCAGAAGGTGAACCCCCGGATGTGCGATCGCCTTCTAAAACTGCTTTTTGTGCCGCTTGTAAATCAGCTAAGGCAATTTCCGCTACTTCATGTACTTCCTGCGGATGAGCTACTAATGCAGCGATAATTGTCTGAGATAATTCTTTGAAACCAGGTAAATTTAAAGATTCAGCTAACCCTATAAATACCTCAAGTTGAGAGTTTAAAAACTCTGCTAATTCCTGATTATTGAGTGAATGATTAATAGCTTCAGCTATACTTTCTAAGCGTTGAGTAACGCCTACTTCAAAAATAGATTGAACAATATCAAATCCCAATTCTTCAGAAGTAGGAATATGATCTTCAGCCCCAAAAGCATCACCTAATTTTGTTTGTAATTGTGCAAATGCTGAACTAGCCCTTTGTATAATTCCTTCACTATCAATATTATTTGATGTCAATTCTGCGGTGACAGCCAACTGAAGACATTCGTAAGCTTCTAGTAGGAGGGTTTGCAATTCAGTATCTATAACTACATCAGGATTATATAAAGCTTTAAAGATATCTTCTAAAGAATGGGCGATCATCTTGATTGTATCTAGCCCAACCGTAGCTGCTCCTCCTTTAATTGTATGAGTCGCCCGCATTAAGTTATGCACTTTTTTGGTGCTATGGTCTTCTAAAAAGCTAAATAAATCCTGTTCAATTGCTTGTAATAATTCTGGTGCTTCGGCTAAAAAGTAAGCATAGCCTTGTTTACGAATTTCAGTGTCTGTAATCATAAGAGTCAGGAGTTCAGGAGGCAGGAGTCAGGAGGCAGTAGGGGCAAACCCCCCGTGGTTGCCCCAGGAGGCAGGAGTCAGGAGGCAGGAGTTTTTTTATTTTGGATTTTGGATTTTGGATTTTGGATTTTGTTAACTCCAATCTAAAATCTAAAATCTAAAATTTTCTTCCCCAGTCCCCAATCACTTATTTAACTTTAAACTTACCAGCGGTTGTTAAGAGAGCTTGAGCCATTTCTGATAAGTTTTGGAACACAGAAGCAATTTCTTGAGATTCGCCAAAGGTCTTATTAGCAATAGAGGCTACATCATTCATAGATGTTGTTACTGTTACTGATTGTTCCATTTGTTTTTGAGTGGCTTCAGTAATGCGCTCAATCAGTTGACTAATTTCCGCAGTCGCGGAAACAATGGCGTTCAAGTTTTGGCGGGTTTCACTCACCAAGTTTGTCCCTTCCACAACTTGCTGGATACCCGTTTCCATTGCCAAAGCAACTTCCCCAGTTTCTGCTTGAATTTCTTGGACTAATTTTTCAATTTCGATGGTAGCTGCTGCCGACTGACGAGACAAAGAACGAACTTCATCGGCTACGACGGCAAAGCCTTTACCATATTCACCAGCGCGAGTAGCTTCAATGGCAGCATTCAAAGCCAGTACGTTGGTTTGTGAGGCAAAGTTGCTGATCAAATTGACTACCTTGGAGATTTTTTGTGATGATTCACTCAGGCGTTTAATCTTTTTGCTAGTTTGGGCGACGGTTTCCCGAATGGCCTGAATAGCATTTACTGTTTGGTTCATGGCTGTATCACCGGAATCTACAGTTTTGTTGGCCTGTTGTACTGCTATTTGTACTAATTGGGCGTTGGCTACGACGGCTTGGGTAGCATCTACCATCTGTTGCAAATCCCGTAATGCTTGGCTAATTTCGTCGGACTGTTCTTTTGCTAAATCAGTTAATCCTACTAGGGAAGAACTGCTATTGATAGAGGTTTGGGCAACTTGTTGGGAAGATGTTTGTACCTGAATAACGATTTGCTGTAATGCTTGCAGAGTGCCATTATAAGCATCCGCAATTGTGCCTAATTCGTCTTCTGTGATGGGGGCGCGGACTGTTAAATCACCGCTGAGGGCGGGACTGATGGCTCTGAGTAGTTGAATTGACCTTTGTTGCAGTAATTCTTTGGCGGCTTTTTCTCGTTGGGCGGCTTCTGATAGTTGGGCTGATTTCGTTTGCAGTTGTTTCAAGTATTCTGTTTGTTGTAAAGCCAGTCCTAACTGGTCGCCAATACGTGACAACAAGTTAATTTCTGATTCTTCCCATTCACGGGGGGCGGAGTTTTGATAAGCTGCCAGTAATCCCCAGAGTTTATCGCCAAATAAGATGGGAGTAATGATATATCCTCTGGCTTCATATTTTTCGATGATTTCTATGTAGCAAGGATCAAGGGTAGCTTTATAAATGTCGTTGACTACTAAAGCATCACCTTTTTTATAGCGTCCACCTTCGTTGTCTTGTAAGCAAGGGTCGTTTAAGGTGGTTTTAAGACCAGGTCCTACAAGTTTTACCCAACCACTAGCTACTGATTCGGCTACAAATTCACCGCCCCAATCAGATGTAAATTGATAAACTACGGCGCGATCGCATTTTAGTAGTTGTCTGACTTCTTGGGTGGTGGTTTTGAAGATTTCTTCTACATCTGAAGATTGACGGATGCGGTTAACTATCTTACTAAAGGCTTTTTCTTGTTCGGCGATCTGCGCTAGTTTCTCTGATTTAGATTTTACTTGTTCTAGATAATCTATCTGTGATTTCGCTAAACTAATTTGCAAGCCAATCTGTTCTAAAAAGTTGACTTCTCGGCGTTGCCATTCACGGGTGCTACTGTTTTGATAAGCTGCCAATAATCCCCACAATTTTTCTCCATAAAAGATCGGAACTATTATGTAAGCTTTGGCTTCTATCTGTTCTAAAATCTCCAAGTGACATTGAGCGTGACCAGCTTGATAGATGTTATTAACTGCCAAGGATTCACCTTTGGCATACCTACCACCTTGGGTTTCTTGCAAGTGGCTATCTTCCCATACCATTTTAAAGTCAGCGGTGGCAACTTTTATCCAGCCACTAGCTACTGATTCAGCTATAAATTGTCCGCTCCAATCTGGATGGAATTGATAAACAGCGACGCGATCGCAACGTAAAGCCTGACGAACTTCTTGAGTAGCTGCTTTGAAGATGTCTTCTAAATCAAAGGATTGGCGAATACGGTTAACTATTTTGTTGAGGGTTTTCTCTTGTTCGGCAATCTGACTAATTTCTTGAGATTGCGATTGTACTTGATCTATATAATCTATCTGGGATTTCGCTAAACTAAATTGCAAGCCAATCTGCTCTAAAAATTTGACTTCTCTGGTTTGCCATTCACGGGTGCTACTGTTTTGATAAGCTGCCAATAATCCCCACAATTTTTCTCCATAAAAGATCGGAACTATTATGTAAGCTTTGGCTTCTATCTGTTCTAAAATTTCCAGGTGACATTGAGCGTGACCGGCTTGATAGATATTATTAACTGCCAAGGATTCGCCTTTGGCATATCTACCACCTTGGGTTTCTTGCAAGTGGCTATCTTCCCATACCATTTTAAAGTCAGCGGTGGCAACTTTTATCCAGCCACTAGCTACTGACTCGGCTATAAATTTTCCGCTCCAATCTGGATGGAATTGATAAACAGCGACGCGATCGCAACGTAAAGCCTGACGGACTTCTTGAGTGGTAGTGACGAATATTTCATCTACATCTCTCGCTTGACGAATGCGGTTGACTATCTTGTTGATGCTTTTTTCTTGTTCAGCTATTTTTGCTAGTTCTTCATTTTTTAATCTGACTGTTTCTAAATAGTCTATTTGTGATTTTGCTAAGTTGAACTGCAAAGCTATTTGAGTCAAGAAGTTGACTTCTGAGGTTTGCCATTCACGGGTTTCGGAATTTTGATAAGCTGCCAACAATCCCCACAATTGATCGCCAAAGAAGATGGGAACATTAACATAAGCTTTGGCTTCAAATGTTTCTAATAGTTCTAGGTAACAGGGGGTAATATTTTCCTGATAGATATCATTTACCCATAGGTTTTCACCTTTAGCAAATCTCGCGCCTTTGGTTTCTTGGAAATAAGTATCTTCAACCAAGGTATTGATATCACTACCAACAAGTTTTACCCATCCTGTTGCTACTGATTCAGCGATAAAATTACCACTCCAATCTGGATTGAAGCGATAAATAGCAACGCGATCGCATTTGAGTGCCTGACGTGCTTCCTGTGTGGTGGTTTTGAAGATTTCTTCTAAATCGGAGGATTGACGAATCCGGTTGACTATCTTGGTTAAGGCTTTTTCTTGTTTAGCAATCTGCGCTAGTTGATCAGATTGTTTTTGTACTTTTTCTAAGTATTCCCCTTGGGAAATAGCTACACCAAATTGCAAGCCAATCTGATTTAAAAAGCTCACTTCCCAATCTTGCCATTCCCGTGGCCCTGTATTTTGATAAGCTGCTAGTAAACCCCATAATTTTTCTCCAGAGAAGATGGGAGCAATTATATAAGCTTTAGCTTCAAATTGTTCTAAGATGTCAATATGGCACTGAGCTAGACCGATTTTATAGGTGTCATTGACAACAAATGTTTCACCTTGAGCATATCTTCCTCCTTTGGTTTCTTGTAGGTGGGTATCTTCCCACACCATTTTATAATCAGGGGTGACGACTTTTGTCCAGTTGTTGCCTACTGACTCAGAAACAAATTTACCACTCCAATCTTGCTCAAAACGATACACACCCACGCGATCGCATTTTAGTAATTGTCTGACTTCTTGAGTGGTGGTTTGAAAGATTTTATCTACATCTGGCTGTTGTAAAATCTTGCTGATAACTTTAGCTGCTGATTTTTTGGCTAGTCCTGACTGTTGCAGTTCTTTTTGTAATTTAAAACTCTGCAATCTGTAGGTAATTTCTGTGCTTATTTGCGACAGTAGTGTAATTTCTGCCTCTTGCCATTGGCGCTCTGATCCACAACTATGGAGTACCAACAAGCCCCATACTTGATTATTTCTTGAAATCGGTAGACTTAAACTAGCTTTAACTTGAAATTTATCTAGTAGTTGTTTTTGATAGGGAGTAGCTTGAATTTGATTAATATCGTCTATGGTTACTGGTTCTATGTAATCTTGACTTGTATATAAACCAAACAAAATTGCTGGCAGATTTTCGCCTAAAGATGGTGTCCAACCTGTGGTTCTTGATTCTACTAAAACTGTACCAGTATCCGAGTTAGTAAATTGATAAATCAAGGCGCGATCGCCACCAATCTTATCCCTAACTTGCGCTACAGTTACCTTTAGTAAAGAATCTAGGTCTTGTGCTTTCCCCATCTGGGAAGTTATGTATTGAAAGCGTTGCCGCCAAGCTTTAAATTCCTGGGCAATAGTATTAGTTTTAGCCCCATCATTGCGAGCAAACTTTTCTAATGTACTGCCATTTTGTTTATCCGATTTTTCTATCTCACCAAAGAGATTTCCTCTGTCTTCATTACTTTGATATAATGTTGTCATTTACCTATCCTCAATACTTTTTTAGCTACTAAATAACTGGAAATTTTGAACAAAAAAATTACTTAAATACTAAGATGCCAATTACCTGAATTATCACTTTTATTACTTGTTACAAAAACATTTGTTAGTTATGACTCCCCCACATTGGCGATTGTATAATTGCTAAAGCATCTAAATTGAAAATCATCTGCTCTGAACCGTTAGTAAAGTATCCCTGTAAAAAGGGTGACATTGCTGGATAAAATAGCTCAGGAGAGGGAATTTTCATTTGTTGTGTATCCATCCACTCAATATCTGTTAATTGGCGCACCAACAGCCCCAAATATTTACCGTCTTTTTCTAGCACAATTGCCATGATTTTTGTCAGTAAATTTGAACCTTGTAAAAGCGGTGGATAACCTAACATTTCCTCTAGATCAACCATCCACAGCATTTCCCCACGCCAACTATAAATACCTAAAACACAATTTGGCATCTGTGGAACTACGCAAATTTCCGTAAGGGATATACGTAATACCTCTGAAATATGTTGTAAATCAATTACAGCTTGATCTCGTGATCCCAAATTAAAACTTAAGAATTTTTGTTTGGTTTCCAAAGCCAATTTCCTTTTTATTTAGATAGGGTTTTCGCCACTATTTAATGATTTAAACTCAATGATAAATAGTGACTATTTCGTTTGGAATCAATTAAATACAGCAGATTACAGATTAATTAGGTACAGACTTTAAATTGAAACCTATACACCAAGCTAGTTTTACTCCTGACTCCTTAAATATTTTTTTTACTTGTTGGTTAATGTTTTCAAAGTTTTTTCTAATTCTTCCTTATCTATTGGTTTGGATAGGTAAGCTTTAGCGCCCAACATATTACCCCAAATCTTATCTACTTCACTATTTTTAGTAGAACAAAAAACCACAGGTATTTGGCTAGTATTAGGGTTATTTTGTAGTTCTCGACAAATTTCAAAACCGCTTTTACCTGGTAAAATTACATCCAATAGAATAACATCAGGTTTATTTGTATCAAGTTTTTGTTGTGCCTCTTCACTGCTGACGGCAGAAATGACAGAATAACCTGCTTGTCGTAAGTAACCGCTGATAATTTCCATATCCGTCAAACCATCTTCAACCACTAAAACAGTACTCATGGTAACTACCTATTAAATTATATTTTTCAACTTGGAAACAAAGACTTAGAGGGAGCAATTCAGACAGATGAAAATAACACTAGCCTGTATTGTTATTATAACTTCAATCATTGTATAGATATTTCCATTAGGAAACTTACGTATTAAACATAAGTTTACAACCATTTAAGTTCATGATTTAACTTTATTTTAAAACTCCTGAAAACGTCTAATTAAGGACAAAAACAACTAGGCTGTAATTTTTTTGGTATCATAAGTATATTTTATCAAACAAGAGATACTTGTAAAGTAAACATCACCCTATCCAGAAGCTTCTAAATTAGCTATATTTTTAACCGTTGAGTTAGCTTGTAAAGGTAAATATTTACGTATTACACCTATGACTCGTTCAGCCACGATTGGTTTGGAGATAAAATCTGTTGAACCAACTACCTTAGCACGCACTCGATCCAAAAGACCATCATTGCCAGTTAAGATAATTACTGGTGTATTAGCAAAAGCAGGTATGCGCCGTAACTGAGTGCAAATTTCGTAACCACTGGCGACTGGCATAATCAAATCCAAGAAAATTAAATCTGGCTTCTCTTGAATCAGAACAGGTAAAGCTTGGATAGCATCTTGAACCTTGGTAAATCTAAATCCATTGGAGGTGATAATATCCTCTAGAGTTTTACACACCAAAGGACTATCATCAACACAAGCTATCAGTGGTGCAATTCGATTCATCCGACTTCTAGAATGTCCAGAGGTAGGATGGTCGCCATCTACAACTTGCAGAGGTAGGTCAGGTACTTCGACTAACTCAATAATGCCTTTGAGGATATAGGGAAGCAAGGAACGAGCAACAGGCATCACATCCTGCTTCATTTTGATGGCGAGTTCTCGCAGAGTGTATTTGCCATTAATTAAATTGACAAAGTTTTTGAACACAGATGGACTCACAATCTGTTCGAGTTGCTCTGGCCGCCGTAGGACGGGTGATGAGTTGGGAGAAACATTGGCTAAACCGACTTGTGACCAAATTGCCCATGAGTCTTGCATCTGTTTGATTGACATATCTGCACTTGTGAAACTCATAGGCATATCTAAAATTACATCATGGCTGAAATGACTAGTTACAGCATGAAAATCAACCTCCTGGGCTAAATCAAAAAATAGTTCTGCAATTGTGCCTTCGACAATAGCTTGAATTTGTTCTCTTTGGATTTTTTGCCTTTTGTATAAGATATCCAAGAGATGATAATCCCAGTAATCTATAGCAAAATCCTCAGAGCGACAGCGAATCTTGTCTAAGTCAATCTCAGGACAGTGTTGAGCCATTTGTCTGCGCCAGCGTCTGAAGGGATGAGTCCCACCAGTTGCCCAAACTATCCGTCCGAGACGATAGTAAAAAGCCCATTGACGGCCTTTGGAGCTTTTAATATTTAATTTCCCGTTGTACTGAAACTGAGTACAGGTTTTAAACTCATTCAGTAAGTTATGAGATTCCACGAGTTCTGAGTTGGTCATACTTTGTTCCTTGTAATCAGTAAGTCAGCCTCTAGAGAATCTAATATTAGCCACACAGGAGTTAGCAAGCACCAGGAAATTGACAAAAATATATGTGGCTTTAACGTTATAAATATTACCTTTTCTTTCTCTATACTAGTTTTGTTCAGCACTTGCTTAGTCTTGTTTAAAAGTAGTTTTAAATTTGAATTAGGAGAGGATTTATTTAATACTTTACACCCTGTTGATATATTTGAAGATAGTTGTTTTATGAATTTGATGACCTCAGGAAATTCCCAATAGAAAAATATATTACAACCTCTCAGAGAGCAGGTAGCACAGGGCAGAAGCCTCATTTTGAGTTGAGAAATTGGATCATTTGTTTTTGGAGTTCCTTAAACACAATCTTTAGGTATTTCAACTGGAAATACACTTATATTCTATTTTACGCAATATTTCTTGATACGTTATCCGTAAAATTTCTGAATTTATATTTACTAAAGATAGTGTGAATTTTGGTGAGTTTTTATAGGATGTTGGGAATTTTTATCCCATGAATCATAAGTGGAAAAAATTGTTTAACTATGCTGAATTAATGTAAATACTATATATTGAGTAATTATTATTACAAATATTTGATAAATTAGTGCGTATTATACACACTTGTGAATATTTCTGCACAGTTAAAGAAAACATAAATTACGTGCTATTCTCTGTATTGGTACTAGTGATACCTGATTGTATTCAGGTTTTACTATTACTAAAGTGCGATCGCTCTCCTTAGACATCGCTATTCTCGTAGATTTAGTATAGCTGAGGACTTACGCAAAACATCACAAAAGTAGAGATAATTCATGAATTACCCTACCCAAGAATACAGTAGCGCAAGCATCTTGCTTGCATTCATTATCCAAATAAAAAGCAAAATAGCTGACCTCATTACAACATCAGTTTGTTCTATTTTAGTAAGTTTTACTCAAAGTGCGATCGCTTCTTTACAAGAGACTAGGTTAAGAGTATCCTATAGACAGCATTTGCGAATTTACCAAATTTATCAATATTGCCTAAAATAAAAACAACGGCAACGAATAGTAAAAGTTATTAATAATAATTGCTGGAGGAAAAATGAGTTTAGTAATTTCTGAAGAAATTGTGAAAGCAAGTGGTTTATCAGAGGACGAATTTTTACAGCAAATTGTCATTATGTTATTTCAACAAGACAAAATCAGTTATCCAGAACTAATGCGTTTTTAAGCACTCGTCGCCAATTGAATATCTTTTTCAATACTACGAATAACAAAATTAGATAAGTTTCTATGTCGAGGAACTGGAGTAGGTTTGTTTAATTTAGGATGCTGCCAAACCTCATGATTACCACCTTCTCTAACCTTGTAAAATCCAATATCAACCATTTTTCTGATAATTTTATTTTTTGATTCATCTGAAAATTCAATAATTGATTTGGTATCAATGATATTTTTAACAGTATCTTCAAAATTCAATATAGCATCATTAAATTCATCTTTATATGCCTCACCTATCTCCTCTAAAATACGGGCTATACTTTTAGTTGCTCTAAATGTTTGTATTGACTTTATTTTTCTAGGATAATTTTTTATGTGGTGTGATTCGTTTAATTTACTTTTAATCCTTTCTAATAATTTATCTATGGGTATATTTTTCCCATTTTTAACTAAATCTTGAGTAGCCATAGTGATTGACCAATAAAGTGATTTAACATATTCAGTGATATTTTCATCAGACGAATTTGGCATTATTTTAATTAAAGTTTGACTATCTAAATTAGACCAAACTAATATAACCGGAAATCGGTCTGAAGGAATTTGAAAACAAGACGCTGCAATTTCTGCCGCTCGATGGTGATGATGTCCAAGACTAAAGAGTACAGATAACCATTCGTCACTATCTATCATATATTCTTCAACATCATCAACTCCTAATTCCACAAGAAAGTTATGTATTCTATTTTTGGCTGGCTCAACTATATCCATAATATGTTTACTATTAAGAATTAAAAAATTATGGTTGGGAGCATAGGGAAAATAAATATTATGTATTTTTCCACTTTTTTCATGCAACCAAGTTATTAAATAAGCATCTTCCTGTCTTAATACTAAATCCCATTGATCATTATTTTTATTATGCAAAATTAGTGATGAATACATATTAGGATAACTCCTCATTTGAGGAATAAAACCCGGTACTGCAAAATACGAAAAATCTGGAATAGGAAACATAAGATACCCCAATATAAGTTTATTAATCTCCCAATAATACCTTAATCGCTTTTAACGCCTGACTATGCTTCCCGTTACTAATCTTAGCAAACCAATAATGGGATTCCTCATAACTCATAGCTTTTATTCCTTGGGCAATATTAGCAATTCTTTCTGGTTTAGAAAGTGGTTGAATCGTCTGAAATAACAAAGCTAAATTTATGCCTGTTTCCTCAGTTAAAACATAAGGACTTTGACGATTATGACTTAATGTTTTTGGATCATAATTATTTGCTTTTAAACAATCATAAGCTGTTGTGCATTTAATTTGTATAAGTGGAACAGGCATCTTGCCTGTTGCACAAGAGTTCATAATATTATGATTATACAACCTAGCTGTGTAACAGCTTATTCAAGTGTAATTTTTATTACAACACAACTTTGCTGCAATTGGAGTATTGCAACAATTCTAAAAAAAGTCCGCAGGTGCGGACTATGGACATTGGATAAGGTTAAGTTGTCACCAAGAGAGCCTACAAGATGTTAGACTTACTTTGTATTTTTGCTGCAAAAATATGAAAAATCAATACTCTAACTGTAAATCTTGAGACATAATAGCAGTAATTATGTCTGAGAAATAACACATTTTCTAGTTTATGTAGTTGCTAAGAATTTAATCTTGACATAAGAGTGCATTTAAATATCAAAAACTTGAGACAAAATTACAGGAATTTTGTCTGTAATTGTGTGGTCATTCAGGAGTGAAGATAGAGGAGTAAAGATGTTGAAAATATTGGTTAAGTTAAAAAGCTGACTGCTGAGTAGTAAGATAATAAAAACCCCATAAGTCATGACTTATGAGGTCTAAAGATTTTTAGGCACAGTTGAGGGCAATACCAGGATGATCATCAGTGAGAGTAGGTCATGTCTCTGCTGATAAAACCGTGGCAAAGTTTGCTCGTGTCTGCAACTTGTAACCTAAAAGCCCACAGGTCAATTACTGGAATACTCTACCAAACATAATCAAAGATATGTAGCCAAATTGGCTTTTTTTTAACCTGTGGGTGCTAATAATTATGAGGAAGACTCAACTATTTGGGGTATACCAACTAACTGGTACAGCTTATCTTCAAATTTTTGGCTACATACTGACCAATCAAACTCTAAGATAGAAGGACGAGCTTGTGCGGATAATTGGGCTTTGAGTTCAGGATTTTGCAGTATTGCAATTATCTTCTCTGCGAAATCTTGGGCGTTGTTGGGTTGAGCTAGAAAACCATTATAACCAACTGTTACTTGTTCAGTGGTTGAGGGAGCCATAGCTGCGACTACAGGAGTTCCTGATGCTAAAGCTTCGTTATTTGTAGTGCAGAAGTTTTCCGTTACTGAAGGGTTAATAAAAACATCTGCTCTAGCAAACCATCCTAAAAGTTCAGTACCGTGGGACTCACCCCAAAGCGTTACACCGTGGGGGAATTTTTGAGCGCGACGACGAATTTCTTGATCTAATGGACCGCTACCAATGATGACTAAATGAACATCAGGAATTTGAGCAGCTATCAAGGGATAAGCATCTAAAAGTTGTGTGACATTTTTCTCGGCAGTGATGCGTCCTACAAATAAAATTGTAGGTCTTTTATCGTTAGGAATTGGATCATAACAGATGTTGCGGGGATGGAATTTTTCACAGTTAATTCCTTGATAGGGGACGTATTCACCGCGTAGACATTCTAGTTTTTGGTACTTGGAAAGTTGTTCCCTAGAAGAAAATATATTGAGGGTGTAAGCATTACTAAATTGCTTAACTAATAATGGAATTATGGGACGCATCAATCCGAATAGGAAATCACCTAAATAATATCGGATATAGGCAACGATATCGGTATGAAAAACGGAGATGATGGGTGTTTTAGTACGTTTCGCATAATCAACTCCTACAGGTCTGCCATAACCTTGCAGAAAAACTGAATATAGCCCTCTCATTTGGGCTGCTTCTTCAACTACAATGATATCAGGTTGAAACTTTTCTAGTAATTGAGTATCGCTCCAATGACGATAGTTTAGAGGTTGGGGCAGAGATTTATAGAATATTAGCGGTTCTGTGGGAAAAGCATAGGAGGAAAAGTTGGCAAAAGAGTCTAGTTCTTCTAGTCCTGCCATTGGACGTTTCCCAACTTGTTTACTGAACTTATTATTGATTTGTGGGTGAATAAGAAAAACTTCGTGTCCTTGTTCAAGTAACCAATGGACGCGCTGATGTACAGCAACGGATACTCCTGTTAAGAAAGGAGAATATAAGCCAGTAAATAAGGCAATGCGGAGGGTTTGTTTTGTCATTTTTGTTTCAATTATTTTAGTGCTGGTTTCAGGATTTACGCAGCAACTATCATGAAACTTTTGGTTTTTGCGCTGATAATTAATAAAATTCCCAATTATAATTCCCAATCAAATTACAGACAAGCTTCTGAATTTCTATCAAGAGTATGACTAGAGAGAAATTTTCGGATCAATTGGTTGATCTAACCATTGATAAGGATGATATTCAACTAAGCGAATATGCCAGGGACTTTGAATTTTATAGGTAAGTCCTCGCCATGTCACTGTTGACATCCCCAGAGAAGATAACATTGCTAAACCATAAACCCATTGTGTTAAAGGAATAGCAATGAACATTTTGAGGATGTTGGTGAGTGAAATTTCTGGAATTGGTTGTCCTTGAGAGCGAATTATTTCTTGTACTCCTAGTTCCATAACTAGCATTAACAAGAGTAATCCAATTGTGTAGATGCTATAGGATTTAAATAAGGAAAATGCTGTATTCCATTCTGTGGCTAAAAACAATCCTAAAGCTAAGAAAATGGTGAGGGTAGGAAAGAGAATACTGGAAACTGCATCACTGACTAATGCTAACCAATTGGGGTGATAAAGTCGAGAACAAAGTATTAAGCGTTGGAGAGATGGAAATAAAGTAGATAAATTGCTTTCTTCTCGGTTTACCATTAACAAAGAAGGGACAAATTTAATTTTCCATCCGTGTTTTTTGATGACTTTGTGTAGTAGCATATCGTCACCAAATGCTTCTCCCCATTTTTCCAGTATTTCTGTTTGTTGGAGGAGGTGTTTTTTAATTGCTAAACTCCCACCCCAAGGAACTTGAAAGAGGAACATTTGCACGACAGTAGAAACGTTACCAGCGTAGCGTATTAAAGAACCCCAATATTTTCCTGTGGGTATATACCAACGGTTTCCTGTTGTTATTCCCACTTTTTCATCGGTGAGGGGACTAACTAATTCTCTTAACCAATTTTTGTGGACGATGGTATCAGCATCTACTAATGCAATTACTTGGTAAGAGTCATCTAAATCGGAAACTGCTTGTACTAAGGAACTGCATTTGAGACTACAATTATGACGTACTGTTCTGAGGGTGCTAATTTGGAAATTAGTGGCTTTAGTTTCAGCGATGACTTCTTTGGCAATTTTAAAAGCTGGATCTTCTGGACTATCAATGATCAGCTTTAAATCGTACTCTGGGTAGTTTTGATTTAAGAGTGATCGCACACAATTAGGTAAAAATGGATCAGCACCTCGTAAACAAAGAATTACTGCCGTTTTTGGTAGTTGGTTATCTGATAAAAATGGTTGTTTATAGGTTCGCAAATACCATAAAAATATTAGCATTAAACATACCTGAATTACCAGCCAACCTATCAAAGAATTAGACAGAAATGCGGTCAAATCTTTCATTAGTCATTAGTCATGGGGAATAGGGAATAGGGAATAGGTAATAGGGAATAGGTAATAGGGAATAGGTAATAGGTAATGGGGAAGTAAATAACCCAATCACCAGTCACCAGTCACTAGTCACCAGTCACAAATCACCAATTACTTATGGATCAAGGGAATATTTAATGTTGATGTTAATGGTGGTATTTTTAGTCATTTTAAAACTGGCTTGTTTAAATTTTGGTGTACCAGTTTGGATAGAGACAATGGGATTTCTGGAAATGCCAAAACCTTCTGTGGGAATACCAAAAAAGTCTTTATTGAGTTTGCGATCGCCATTTTGATCATCAACTACTGCTACTGCATAAGTTCCTGGTTTTAAACCAGAAAATACTTTTTTCACAGAACTACCAGTAATTTTAGTGCAGCCACTTTGAACTTCACTAGAACTACTCATAGGAAAGCCTTTTTCAGAGTTATAAATTCGGAAACAAATTTCACCTGTTTTGTTACTTATTCCATTCACGACTACAGTTAATGCCGTGGTAGTTTGTGCATGGGCAGTGTTAGCACAACTGAAACTTAAAACAGTCGCCAGCAATAGATAAGAAAGGCGAGATATTTTCAACATAAGCTGTGAGATATAGCTTGTGGATTAATTGCTTAAATATTCATTGGACAAACTTAAATTACTGTTAGTTTTGGTTTTGTGGAAACGCAAAATTTTAGCAGCCATCCACAAATCTTTAAGTAATAAAGATTCTGTTCCAGATAGCTTTTTAACAATAATCAAATAACACAATATTTGCTCATATAAATTCAGTGAACTTTGACTGACTGAAAGTAAATATTCTTTGAGAATGCGCCAATGGGGAAATAAAAGTTTGCCTTTGTTACCTGAATCAAACCAAATTGAATACTCATAGAAATCTGGTAACATATCTAATGAATATTGAGGATCTTTCTGAGTAAAAGACAGGTAACTTGGAAAAAACATACTCAAAGATTGTTGGGGATGAATCCTGGCAAAAAATAAGTATTCGGGAATTTCATAAAACTGGCCAACTGTACCAAGTCTTAATAATAAAATTCCATCTGCATTGCCATAACCACCCATAGGAGTGATTTTTTGTAAGGAACTTTTGCGAATGACTCCATACATTTGATAACAGAGATGTTTAGTGAGTAATTCTTCAAATCTGATCTGTGTTTTTTCTGAGTTAGTATTGAGTTTAATGTCATAGTTTTGGAAAAAATTACCCTGTTCATCAATCAGATATGTGTGGGAATGGCATAAGATATAATGTGGATTTTCTTCAAGTACCTGTATACATTTACTGAGAAAATCAGGAGCGTGTAAATCGTCGTAAGCTGCCCATTTAAAGTATTCACTATTCGATAATTCAAAAACGCGGTTAAAATTACAAGCGCAACCGATATTAGTAGGATTACGATAGTAACGAATGCGATGATCTTGTGCAGCGTAATTTCTACAAATTTCTTCAGTATTATCTGTGGAAGCGTTATCTGAAATAATTAACTCAAAATCACTAAATGTCTGATTTAGCAGAGAATCTAGAGACTGTTTTATAAATTTTTCGCCGTTGTATACAGGTAATCCAATACTTAATTTTGCTTGAGGTTTATACATACGCCATTCCCGACAAAAATATATTACTGAGTAAGCATTCAGCCGTCAGTTATCAGCTATGTAAATGAAAGATTGAAATAAAAAGAATCAAAAGAAATAGATGTAGATAACATTCCTGAACTAAAAACGCCTGAATCCTGGCTATGGGCTGATTATTGATAGCTGAATACTTACATTACTGATTACTTATTTCATCAATTTTTGGATGTCGGTTTTTTGTAACCATTGATGAGTACGTTTCATGCCTTCTTCTAAATCAACTTTGGGTTTATAGTTTAATAAACTTGTAGCTTTAGCAATAGAATAAGCATAAGGACGACTCATAAAGTCTACTGACTCTGGCAGGATATCAGCTTTTTTGCGAAATAGTTTTTGTCCTTGGTTACGCACTTTAAGAAACAATTTCATTTCTTCCTTAGGCAAGGACATGGGAGCAGGTAAACCTTCCATTGCTGCGAGGTGAATAAAATATTCTTTCCAAGAAGTTTTTTCACCATCTGTAATATTAAATATTTCGCCATAAGCTTCTTTTTCTATTGCTAAAAAGATGGCATCAATTAAGTTATCAACATAAAGATGATTCATCACACCTTTACCATCATTGGCATAGGCAAATAATTTTTGACGCATCATTAATACTGGGCGCACTATCCAAGGAATACTACCCGGACCATAAACATCTCCAGCGCGAATTATTATGACTCCAAAATCAGGAGATGAGTTAAGTTTTAAAACTTCTGTTTCTGCTTCAATTTTAGTTTGACAATAGGGGTTATTATCACTAGATAATGTTCCTATTTCGGCAATATTATCGCTATAGTTAAAGCCATAAACTAAGACAGTGGAAAGATGAACAAATGTTTTCACACCAGCTTGTTTAGCAGCTTTAGCTATGTTGACAGTACCTCCTACATTTATTTCTTGAAAACTTTTAATGTCTCCTGCTTCTTCTGCTAGTTGGGCAGTGTGTAAAATAATGTCTACTCCCTGACAAGCTTTTTGGGCTATTTTATCGTCAGTGATGCTACCAACAATAATTTCTACTCCTAAGTTTTGGAGGTTTTTATCCTGTACTTGAGAAGTTTGTAAACCTTTGACTTTCATGCCTTGAGATATTGCTAATTCTGCTGCACGAGAGCCAATAAATTCGTCAGTGCCGGTAATGAGAATGGTTTTGTTTTTGATGTCCATAGTATTGATTAGTGAATATTCTGAGTTAATTTCTTGACGATTTAGAAAATATCTGCTGGATCTGCGGAGCGCAGTTTATTAATTGCTAATGCGCCGGAAGTGATGCAAATCAAAACTGTAGAGGTAAGAACAAGTATGGCATTATTAGAAGTCATCACGATGGGTAATTTAGTTGCTTCCATAGCAAAATCATATAAAGCAACTGAAATAATAAATCCTGGGAAATAAGCTAGTAAAGCTAGAATGAGTGCCTGTTGAAAAACTACATTTAATAAATAGCCATTGGCATAACCGATAGCTTTTAAGGTGGCGTAGGCAATAAATTGGGTAGCAATATTGCTATAAAGAATTTGATAAACAATGACTACGCCAACGACAGAAGCCATTGTCAACATTAAGTTTAAAATAAAGCCAATGGGTGTTCTAGAAGCCCAATATTCTTTTTCAAAATCAATGAATTGTTGACGGGTGAAAATTTGTACATCATTAGGTATATTGTCCCGCAAGTTTTTTAACACTTCCTGGGGATCAACACCTGGTTTCAGTTTAACAATACCTACATCTATTTTTTCTGATGGACGTACAAGGGGATTGATTTTTACAAAAGTTGAGTCACTGACAATTAAATTGCCATCGACACCAAAGGAGGGACCCAAACTAAATAAACCCCCTACTCTGACTCGATAACCTTGCAAGGCATCAAATGCGAAAATTTCTATTTTTTGTTCTGTATTTCCTCTCTCAAAATTTTTGGCTATGGGACCAAATTCAGGGCGTGAGGATCTGTCAAATAACATGACATCAGGAATTTTGAGTTTATCTAAATTCTGCTCCACTTCGGGAATATTCATCACTGGTCTACCTGGGTCAAAACCAATGACATAAATAGAATATTTCTCGCCAGTTTCTGGATTTTTTAGCTTTGCAAATTGCAAATACATCGGGCTAACTGATTCTACACCATTAAAACCTAATGCTTGATATAAACGATTGCGAGAAAAACTTTGATTTGAGGTCAAAGATTTGTATTGAGAACTAACTAAAAATAAGTCTCCTTTGAGATTTTGATGTACTGCTGTAGCACTAGAATAAAGTGCATCTTGGAAACCAAGTTGAATAAACATCAGCAGCACAATAAAGGCTATTCCGGCTACAGCGACAACAAAACGGAGTTTTTGCTGGGCTAACTGTAGCCATGCTAAAGGTATTTTGATGGTCATATATTTTGTTTTTAGTTATTAGTCATTAGTCATTAGTTAATTCTACCCAATCACCAATCACCAGTCACCAGTCACCAATCACCTACTAATGACTAAATCTGAATAGCAACGTCTACCTGCAAGTTAGTTAAACGAGATACTTTTTGGCTGTCTGCTGGTTTATCAATGGCGATTTTTACTTCGACAATTCTGCGATCTGTATCTGAGTTGGGGTTAAGACTAAAGATGCTTTGTTTGTCAATTTGCCAGCCAATTTCTTTGACTGTTCCCTGTAGTTTTCCTGAAAATGCAGCACTGGTAAGATTAGCTTTTTGTCCAACTCTCACTTTTTGAATATCTGTTTGATAAACTTCAGCAATGACATTCATTTCTGAGGTTTTACCAAGTTCTGCAAAACCAGAAGTTGCTATTACTTCGCCATTTTTGGCATGAATTTTTAATACTCTGCCATCTATGGGGGATTTGATATAAGTTAATTCGTGGTCTGCTTTGGCTTGTTGAACGGCAGTTTCTGCACTTTTAACTTCACCTTCTGCTAATGCCACATCTACACTACGTACTTCTTTGATGCTGTTGAGTTTGGCAGTTGCTTCTTGAATTTGATCTTGTAAGGTGTTTTTGGTTCTTTGCAGTGTCGCTTTTGCTTCTATTAATTGTTGTTGGGCTGTTTTTAGTTGTAAAGTTTTGGCATCAGCAATGGAAGCAGAAATTGCGCCATCTTTGTATAATTTATGATAGCGATCGCTCTCTTTTTGAGCATTTTCTACTTCAGCTTGAATGCGGTTAATTGTCGCGTTTTGTGCTGCAATTTCACCTTTTAATTGTGATTCTAACCGGGTAATTGTTGCTTTTTGAGCGTTAATATCTCCGGGTTTTGCTCCAGCTTTTACCTGTGCTAGTTTAGCTTTAGCAACTAATAATTTATTAAAAGCTTGTTTGATTGCAGCTTTTGAACGTTCATAGTTTTCTAAATAAGCTAATGTTTGTCCTGCTGTTACTTCATCCCCTTCTGCTACTAATAGTTTTTCTACACGCACACCGTTGATGGAATTAGGAGCAGATAAATAAGTAATTTCCCCTTGGGGTTGTAGTCTTCCTAAAGCAGTGACTGCAAATTTTACAGGAGTGGGTTGAGGGGATGGGTTTTCAGTAGCGGGAAGTGGAGAGTTAGATTTTCCCTTTAATTGAGAAAAACTGTAGAAAGATCCTAAACCAGCAGTTAAAGCAATTGCAACGGCTAAAATAATTTTCCACTGCTTGGTAGCTTTTTTTAATAGTTGGCTTTCTTTATTTACTGCCATATTTTTATTCCCGTTATTTTTGCTCAGGTATAGTTTTAATAGCGCAAATTACCTAAAATAACCTATCCTTTATCATCTGACGTTTAGCTAATGGATAAGTCGCATTACTTGTGTGTATGAAGTGTTGTGATAGTTTATTGCAATCTTTACAGGTAACAAGATGAACAGGAAAATCAACAGTGATTGAACTCGGTGATTTAGCTTGCAAGTATCATCAGTTTTATCTTTAATTAGCCTTTGATAAAGTAGCGAGAAATACAAGATAGCTAACTAATAATTTTGTGTTTCCGATAGAACGATTTTCCAGAGAAGTGAATCGAAAAATCTGTAAAAGTTCAATCTAATTCTGCCAAAAAAAATGAATTTTGTCAACAAAGTAAATGGACTTATTTGTTATTGTTACTGAAAATAACTCAAATAATATATTTTCTTGAAAACATGACATAAGAGGTTCATGAATCAACTTTGATATCTGTATTTTTGTGATCAAATAACGATTGATGTTGTCAAAATATAAAGATTCCATCACAAGTTGCTCCTGTGGTCTTAATACAATTAATTACAGCTACTAAATTAAGATTTGCTTTATAAATAACCAATTTGAGTAACAAACTGAGTTATCTTATAAATTCATCAAATACCACAGCCTAATTATCATGTTTCTCTGAGAAAAAAACATTTATGTTCAAATCAACAATGTGTGTATTTAATGATTTGTTGCTTACAAGACAGTTGCTCTAAAACTCTTGATAATGCAAGCGCAAATGACAATAACACACCTAAAACAAAACTTTTATTGTCCAAATTCGAGTAAAGGGATATACCATGATCCTGATAGAATATTGAAAACTGAGTTCATGAGCCAAAAATATTTTTCAAAACTTACTGTCTGTGAACTATTCTATTTTTTCAAATTGTGCTATTCTTTGTATTAATTCAATAATGAAAAGCAGCAAGTCAATTATTCAATGAATTGCAAGTAAAAAGGAAAAAATACCATAAACCAACCCTGTTATTATCTCGATAAAACCGTTTAAGTATTTTTTCACATTGCATGAATTTAGATTCAAGGTGATGTTATTTCTGTAACGAGTTTGGCAGCTTTTATTGGTTGAATGTCATAAAATATATTAACTTGTTTTCCTAATCACTGGTAATTTAATGCTCACACAAATGCTGACATCATATCTACCGTGATCAGACAACTAACCAATTTACTAACCAATTAGTAACCAAACAAGTTCAGAAAATTTTACCAGTTTCTACAATATCCTAAGTTCTTTGGATGGAGTTTTCTAAATCCTGCTGTCTTTTCTCACACACGCGAGTTTTTACTGATAATGTCTCTAAACAAACAAGAAAAGGAAAGACAACATTGTATAGTATCGTTTCAGGTTTACAGTGTTAGCCAATTACATCAAAACACCAAAGAATTTAATTATTAAAAGGGAAATCAAGGCAGTATTTACCGTGTGGTGTTAATGGATGAAAATGCCTGATTTCTTACACAGCTAAATTAACTAATACTGGTAAGAACAAATGGCTTAATTATTTATGTGTAAGCCACAGAAATTTAAGTAAGTTCTGTAGCTCAACAATTAACAATCCTCAAAATTACTCTATGCCATGATGTCTGCTGATTCAATTAATACTGCCTTGGCAGAGTTAGAGAGCCTTATTAACAGTTGTGAAAAGGATTTGATTAGGTTTATAGAGGAAAGAAAAATGAAGTCAGAAAATCAAATGTCAACTCACAAAATTAACAGACAACTGCAACAAAATCCTATCGCTATTGTGGGGATGGCTTCTCTATTGCCACAAGCTAGAAACCTAAGACAATACTGGTCAAATATTGTTAATAAAGCTGACTGTATTACTGATGTTCCTGAAACCCATTGGAGCGTCAAAGATTACTACGATCCTAACCCCAGAACTCCAGACGATAAAACCTATTGTAAACGTGGTGGTTTTCTTCCTGAAGTTGATTTTAACCCGATGGAATTTGGGATTCCTCCCAGCATTTTAGAAGTTACTGATGTCTCGCAACTATTAAGTTTAGTAGTTGCTAAAGAAGCAATGGAAGATGCTGGTTATGGTGAATCTCGTGATTTTAACCGGGAGAATGTGGGGGTTATTTTAGGTGTGGCAATGGCTAAACAATTGGGTATGCCATTATCAGCCAGATTAGAATATCCTGTGTGGGAAAAAGTTCTTAAAAGTAGCGGTTTATCTGACGAAGATACTCAGAAAATAGTCGAAAAAATTAAGAGTGCTTACGTTAAATGGGATGAAAACGCATTCCCTGGAATGTTAGCAAATGTTGTGGCTGGACGTATTGCCAACCGTCTCAATTTTGGCGGTATGAATTGTGTAGTTGATGCTGCTTGTGCTAGTTCCTTTGGTGCTTTAAAAATGTCCATTAGTGAACTGGTAGAACATCGCAGCGATATGATGTTAACTGGTGGTGTGGATACCGATAACACCATCATGGCTTACATTTCTTTTAGCAAAACTCCGGCGGTTTCTCCTAGCGAAAATGTCAAACCTTTTGATGCAAAATCAGATGGGATGATGTTAGGTGAAGGTATCGCTATGTTAGTTCTCAAACGCTTAGAAGATGCCCAAAGAGATGGCGATAAAATCTATGCTGTAATTAAAGGTATTGGTACTTCTAGCGATGGTCGCTACAAGAGTATTTATGCACCACGAAAAGAAGGACAAGTTAAAGCCTTAGAACGTGCTTATAATGATGCTGGTTTTTCGCCGGCAACTGTGGGTTTAATGGAAGCTCACGGTACGGGAACAATGGCGGGAGATCCTACAGAATTTGCTTCTTTACACAGTTTCTTTAGTCAATATGATAACAAGAAACAGCATATTGCTTTGGGTAGTGTAAAATCCCAAATTGGACATACAAAAGCCGCCGCCGGTGCAGCAAGTTTAGTGAAAACTGCCCTAGCTTTACACCACAAGATTTTACCACCAACTATCAATATTACTGAACCAAATCCGAAGCTTGATATTGAAAATTCTTCATTTTATTTAAACACTGAAACTAGACCTTGGATACGTGCAGCAGGTGAAGATCCAAGACGTGCGGGTGTCAGTTCCTTTGGTTTTGGTGGCACTAATTATCACGTAGTGTTGGAAGAATATCAAGGGGAGCAACAAGAGGCTTATCGTTTACATAATGTGGCAAGTGAAATGTTATTATTTGCTACCAATCCTAGTGAATTAATCAATAAGTTAGAAGCAACTTTTAATAACTTGCAATCTAGCGATGGTGATAGATATTATTCACAATTGGTTCTCGAATCTCAATCTCTAAGTATTCCTAAAACTGCGGCGAGAATTGGTTTTATATCTGAGAATAAAGCAGATGCTTGTAAGTTACTAAAGGTTAGTATTGACTTACTGAAAAATAAACAATCTGCAAATTCTTGGGAACATCCACAGGGTATTTATTACCGTGCTTCTGGGATAGAATTAGCTGGAAAAGTTGTGGCTTTATTCTCTGGTCAAGGTTCTCAATACTTAGAAATGGGTAGAGAGGTGGTGATGAATTTCCCAACTTTAAGAAGGTTGTATGGGTTGATGGATGGGTTGTTAAATAAAGATAATTTGCAGCCTATTTCGGAAGTTGTTTTCCCTCATCCAACTTTTAATGAAGCGGAGAAAAACGAGCAAATTTCAGCTTTACAAAGAACAGAATATGCACAGCCGGCAATTGGTGTTTTTAGTGCTGGTTTGTATTCTATTTTCCAACAAGCTGGGTTTCAATCTGATTTTACCGCCGGTCATAGTTTTGGTGAATTAACCGCTTTGTGGGCTGCGGGAGTGTTGAGTGAAGAAGATTATTTGTACTTGGTTAAGTCTAGAGGTCAAGCGATGGCTGCACCGAAAGATCCTGATCATGATGCAGGTAGTATGTTAGCGGTGAAAGAAGATATCAGCAAAATTGAAGCAGTGCTGAAGAACTTCCCGAAAATTGCGATCGCTAATTTCAATTCTCCCACTCAAATTGTTTTAGCTGGTCCTACTGCGGAAATTCAGAAAATTCACCAGAAGTTTCAAGAGTTAGGATATGGTGTTGTTCCTTTGCCAGTATCCGCCGCTTTCCACACACCTTTAATTGCCTTTGCTCAAAAATCCTTTGCCATTGCAACAAAATCTGTATCCTTCCAAAATCCCAAAGTTCCTGTTTTCAGTAACGTTACTGGTAAACAATATCCTCAAGAACCATCCGCCATTCAAAGAGTATTAGAAAGTCATCTTTCTAGCTCAGTTCACTTCAAACAAGAGATAGAAAATATCTATGCTGCTGGTGGTTATTGCTTCGTAGAATTTGGACCAAAACGCATTCTTACCAACTTGGTAAAAGATATTTTGGGTGAGCGTCCACATATTACTATATCTCTCAATCCTAGCACCCAGAAAAATAGCGATCGCTCTCTCAGAGAAGCAGCAGTACAACTGCGTGTAATTGGTATGGCTTTAGGTAATCTTGACCCCTACCAACTACCAGAAACATTACCCACCAAAGAAACCAAAAAAGCCTTAAACGTTAAATTAAGAGGCATTAACTACGTTTCCGATAAAACCAAAAATGCCTTTACCGAAGCACTTAATGATGGTTTCAAAATTCAAGGAGTGCAAGAAATTAAAGAATCTCGGAATTTAGAAGAATCTAAGATTTTAGAAGTTAAAAATTCTGCAACTTCTATAACTCCTGTAACTTCTTTCAGCAACGGAAACGGAAATGGTAACGGTAACGGTAACGGCAACAAGAAAACACCAGTAATTACTTCTTTGCAAACAGTTTCTCAGATGAATCCTGCTACACCTGTAAATTTAAATCCAGCCACCAAAGAACAATTATCTAAAGTGCCTTATGCGCTGGCAGAGAGTCTAGGAGGGAATATGGAAACACCAGATAAAAACACCAACTTTCAACAGGTTTTGGAAAGTTTAGAAAACCTCCTCAACCAGTTTCAAAATAATCAAAGTGATAACTTAGAAATTCACGGCACATATTTAAATCATCAAATGGAATATGCGAAAACATTTTTCCAATTGATGCAGCAACAAAACGCCCTGTTAATGAACAGTCAAGCTGCCGAAACTGCCCAAATTAAACAATCAATCATGGAAAGTTTCGAGCGCAGCATGATCCAATTTCACAACCAACAAGCCGAAACTCTCCGCATCCATGAACAATATTTACGGGAACAAGTAGAATACACCAAAAACTTCTTCCAACTCATTCAACAAGAATATTCATTACTAATTGACGGTACAGAAACCACACCCGTCATTCCCCCACAATTTACCGAAACACACACCCAAAGTTTACGGGAATTTATCCCCCAAAACCCAGAACCAACAATTACAGAAACAGTTGCTTCTACTGTTAATAAAATAGTAGAAACTCCTGAACCAGTGATAGAAATTGTAACTCAAACTGCACCAGTAATTGAACAAGTCTCGATCACAAAAATTGCTGAACCTGTAATAGAAAATAAACCCGAACCAGTTGCACCCGTAGCATTAATTTCTGAGCCAACAAAACCCGCAGTTAATATTGATGAACTAGGTAAAAATCTCCTAGCAATTACTAGCGAAAAAACAGGTTATCCCATCGAAATGTTAGAATTTGACATGGACATGGAAGCCGACCTGGGAATTGACTCCATCAAACGGGTAGAAATCTTAGGAGGATTGCAAGAATTATATCCTGATTTACCCAAACCAAACTTAGAAGAACTGGCAGAAAAACGCACCATCGGGCAAATAGTTGAATATCTAGGAAAACAGGTTGCGGTTAACAGTTTAGAAGTTAAAAATGAGGTGAAAGGTGACAGTTTACAGGTGACAGAAGAGGTGACAGAAGAGGTGACAGGTTACAGGTTACAGGTGACAGAAATAGAAGAAGTAAAACAAGATTTAGTCATTATTCCCCAGTCCCCAGTCCCCAGTACCAAACACCCGGATATAGCCGAAACCCTGTTAAGAATTACCAGTGAAAAAACAGGCTATCCAGTAGAAATGTTAGAACTAGACATGGACATGGAAGCCGACCTGGGAATTGACTCCATCAAACGGGTAGAAATATTAGGAGGAATGCAAGAAGCGTACCCCGATTTACCCAAACCAAACATCGAAGAATTAGGCGACCTGCGAACAATTGGACAGATAGTTAACTACCTCCAAAAACTGGTGGCAGGTGAAAAAAAAAAGCTTGATTCTTACCAGATAGAAACACAAACAGAAACAATAAAAAAAGTGGTGGACTTAACCCCACCACTACCAGCAGACCCAAATTTACCTCGTCGTCTAGCCAAACTCAAAACATTACCCAGACCTGATTTTTGGGAATATAAACTCCCAGAAGGACACATTGGATTAATCACAGATGACGGTTCTTTAACTACAACAAAATTAGCCCACGCGCTAATAGAAAAAGGTTGGAAAGTAGTAGTTTTGAGTTTCCCCCAATCAATAGTTCCAGAACAGTCACCATTACCAGTAGGAGTTACCCACCTCACCTTAGCAAACATGAGTGAAGAACACCTACAACTACTACTGCAAAGTATAACTATTCAACATGGAAAGATTGGGGCATTTATTCACCTACATCCACAATTCACAACCACAAATCTCGGCTATTCAGAAACAGAAAAAGCGATTGTCAAACACATCTTTTTAATGGCGAAACATCTCAAACAATCGCTGACCACAGCCGCCGAATTAGAAGGAAGAGTTAGCTTTTGTACAGTTGCCCATCTTGACGGTGCATTTGGATTAGACTACACAGAAAACTTCGGAATTATCGGCGCAGGATTATTTGGATTAACCAAAAGCTTGAGATGGGAATGGCCAAAAGTCTTCTTGAGAGCAATTGATTTACATCCCAACTTAGACCCACACCAATCAGCAGAATATATTGTGGCAGAATTGCACGATTCTAACCGATATATTGGCGAAGTTGGTTATAGCTCAAAGGGACGAGTAACACTCATAGCTGAAGCAGAATAATTTGTAAGGTGGGCAATGCCCACCACAAAGAAATTGTGTTTCGCGCAATCTCCGTCAGGAGATCCCGCAGGGTAGGCACAAAGGAGCAAAGACGCAAAGGTAAATATTACTTATGTCCTAAGTAACTCTATTCTTCAATTCTTCTATTTTCTTCTTCTCTTCTTCTCCTTCTTTTCTTCTTCCTTCGTGTCCTTCGCTCCTTCGTGGTTCAATAAATCTTCTCTTTGCGTCTTTGCGTCTTTGCGTGAGAAAAAAATAAATTTATTCATCAACACAGAATCAATTATAAAGTTGAATTATGACAGCAACACTTCAAGTTAATCCATCATCTGTATTTGTTGTTAGTGGTGGAGCAAAGGGAATCACTGCACAATGCACAATTAAATTAGCCCAAAATCAACCATGTAAATTCATTCTTTTAGGTCGTTCAGAAATTACAGAAGAACCAGATTATACCCGTGATTGTTTAGAAGAACCAGCTTTGAAAAAACGCATCATGGAAAATTTGATTTCTCAAGGTGAGAAACCAACGCCCATGATGGTACAAAAGATATTTAATCAAATTACTTCCAGCAGAGAAATTAAAAAGACTTTAGCCGCAATTGAAGCAGCAGGGGGAAAGGCTGAATATATCAGTGTTGATGTCACCGATACAGTAGCATTACAAGAAAAACTCAATACTGTTGCTCAAAAGTTTGGGCAAATTACAGGTATTATTCACGGTGCTGGAAATTTAGCAGATAAGTTAATTGAAAAGAAAACATCTGAGGATTTTGAAAAAGTTTATACTGCCAAAGTTCAAGGTTTACAAAATTTACTCAATTGCATTCATCCTGAACAATTACAGCATTTAGTTTTGTTTTCTTCCGTGACTGGTTTTTATGGGAATATTGGTCAAAGTGATTATGCTATAGCTAACGAAATTCTCAACAAATCAGCCCACCAATTTAAAAAACATTATCCCCAAACTCATGTAGTCGCAATTAACTGGGGTGGTTGGGATAGTGGGATGGTGACACCACAATTGAAAAAAGCATTTGCTGAACGTGGAATTGATATTATTCCCGTAGAAATCGGTACACAAATGTTAGTTAATGAACTCCATCCTGCCTTTCAAAATCAATCCCAGGTGGTGATTGGTAGTCCCATGAATTTACCACCCACACCCCTAGAAAGCGAACTAAAAAGTTATCGTCTCCGCAGACGGATGACATTAGCAGAAAATCCCTTTTTATATGATCATACCATTGCCGGGGTGCAAGTATTACCAGCTACCTGTGCCATGTCTTGGATGATTCATGCTTGTGAAGAAATTTATCCAGGTTATCGCTACTTAAATTGCAAAGAATTTAAAGTCTTAAAGGGAATATCCTTTAATTCCACCCTCGCAGATGAATACATTTTAGAAATTCAAGAACTATCAAAAGCTGATGGTGAATTTATAGAATTTCAAACCAAAATATTGAGTAAAAATGCTCAAGTTAAAACCCATTTTCATTTCTCTGCTATCATCAGAGTAGTGGGTAAAATGCCAGAAGCGCCAATCTATGAAGCCATGAATCTCACAGAAGATAACATCATTACCACTATAGGTAAAGAATTTTATCAAAATGGCGATTCATCCTTATTTCATGGACCAGCTTTCCAGGAAATTACCAGGGTATTAAATGTTAACCCTAATAAAATTACCGTCGAGTGTTGCTGGCAAGAAATATCTGAACAAGCACAAGGACAATTTCCGGTTAAATGGCATAATCCCTATACCACAGATATCAGTACCCAATCACTTTGGATATGGTTAAACCACTTTCATCAAGAAGTATGTTTACCAGGACAATTAACGTATTCAGAACAATTTTTAGCAGTACCTTGTAATTTACCATTTTATGTTTCCTGCGAAGTAGAAAATAAAACAGATACAGGAGTAACAGCCAACTTTATCTTACACAGTCGAGAAGGAAAAATATACTCCCGCATTTTAGGAGCAAAAGCAGTCATTTGGCCGATGAAAATGTTAAGTAAGAAATAGATAGATAAAGAAATTGTAGGTTGGGTTAAGCGACAGCGCAACCCAACAAAATCAACAAAATGTTGGTTTTTCTCATCTTGGGTTTCCTTACGTCAACCCAACCTACAATTAAAACTTTGAACCACGTTTGGGGGAATCGCGTAAATCCTTAGAAACTTGGGAAAAGAAGTAAAAATCTCTCTCTCTGCGCCTCTGCGCCTCTGCGTGAGAAACTTACTTCTTTCCCTCCTACCCCAACGAGGATTTCAACAGTGGAAAAAATAGCCATTATCGGATTATCATGCCTCTTTCCAGACGCAAACAATCCTGAGCAATTTTGGCAGAATCTCAGCGCAGAAAAAGACTCAACTTCTGATATTAGCGTAACCGAATTAGGTTTAGATCCTAGCATATTCTACGATACAACCAAAGGCAAACCGGAAAAATTCTACTTTTTAAAAGGTGGATTTATCCGTAACTTTGACTTTAACCCCAACGAATATAATTTACCTGGGGAATTTGTCCAAAGTCTGGACAATACTTTTAAATGGTCACTGTATGCAGCTAAACAAGCAATTATTAACAGTGGCTATTGGGGAAATCAATCTGCACTCTCTGAATGTGGCGTAATTTTAGGAACTCTCGCTTTACCAACTAAAGCATCAAATCAATTGTTTGCCCCTATTTATCAGCAAACAATAGAACCTGCAATTAGTGAACTTCTACAGGAAAAAGATTTCCGTTTAGGTGGTACATTAACCGCAGCTAAAGCATCACCATATAATGCAATGGTTTCCGGTTTACCTGCTGCCATAATTTCCCGCGCTTTTAATCTTTCTGGAACTCATTTCTGTATAGATGCTGCCTGTTCATCATCATTTTATGCCATTAAATTAGCATCCCATTATCTGCAATCAGGTAAAGCAGATTTAATGTTAGCTGGTGCTATTAGTTGTTCAGATCCGTTGTTTTTAAGAATGTTATTTTCCGGGATTCAAGGATATCCAGAAAATGGCATTAGTCGCCCTCTTGATAAAACATCACGGGGTTTAATTACCTCCGAAGGCATTGGGATGTTAATGTTAAAAAGATATGGTGATGCTGTCAGAGATGGGGACAAAATTTTAGCAACAATCTGCGGTAATGGTTTATCTAATGATGGCAAAGGTAAACATCTTTTAAGTCCTAATGCTCAAGGGCAAATGATTGCCTATCAAAGAGCTTATGACGAAGCAAAACTTAACCCCCAAGAAATAGATTATTTAGAGTGTCATGCAACCGGCACTCTCTTAGGAGATACCACCGAATCTAACTCTATTGAAGGATTTTTTGGCGCGAAAAATGCCAAACCCTTAGTAGGTTCAACTAAAAATAATATCGGTCATTTACTCGTTGCTGCCGGCATGGTGGGGATTACAAAAACGATTTTAGGAATGTCTAATAATGTCATCCCTGCAACTATTAATGTCAGTGAGCCGATGGGTTCTGAAAATAATGTGATATCGCCTCAAAACATTGTCAGAACTGCCACACCGTGGCCGAGTAAAGAAACTAAGCGTGTAGCTTTGAGTGCATTTGGATTTGGTGGAACAAACTCTCATTTAATTCTTGAACATAATTCTTGAGTAGGGGCAAGTCAGATAATGAATAATCAGGAAAGAATGAACGCGCAAATGGCTGCAAAAATGGCGATTGTGGGCATGGATGCCTTTTTTGGGGAATGTGATGGTTTAGATGCCTTTGAGGGCGGTATTTACGACGGAAAACAACATTTTATTCCCTTACCTGAAAAAAGATGGCATGGGATTAATGAACAAGAAAAATTATTGCAAGGTTACGGTTTAGAAGCAGGAACAGTACCCAACGGTGCATACATTAAAGATTTTGAAATTGACACCTTAGCTTACAAAATTCCGCCCAACGAAGTTGAAAAACTCAACCCGCAGCAAACTTTACTATTAAAAGTGTGCGATCGCGCCCTCAAAGATGGTAATATTCAACCTAATAGTAATGTCGCTGTCATTATCGCCGCCGATACAGAATTATCTGTACACCAATTACAACAACGGTGGAATTCTTCTTGGCAATTAAAAGATGGTTTGAATGCTGCGGAAATTGCCTTACCACCAGAAAAAATCACCCAACTAGAAAACATAGTAAAAGATAGCATTCACCATCAAGTTGATATTGGCGAATATCTCAGTTATGTCGGCAATATCATGGCCAGTCGAGTTTCTTCTTTGTGGAATTTCTCTGGTCCATCCTTCACTATTAACGCCGTAGAAACTGCCACTTTTAAAGCTTTAGAATTAGCAGAAATGCTATTAGCAACTCACGAAGTTGAAGCAGTAGTTGTAGGTGCTGTTGACTTAGCTGGGGGTGTAGAAAATGTCTTCCTGAGAAGTCAATTTGGTAAACTAAATACAGGCATAAATACCCTCAGTTTTGACCAAAATGCAGACGGTTGGAATGTGGGAGAAGGTGCAGGTGCGGTAGTTTTGCAGAGACATGATACCGCATTGCAAAACAATCAACGCATCTATGCAGTCATTGATGGTTTAAGTATTGGTCAATCTCCTGCAATGGCGATAAATGCAGATACCATCAATCAAGTATGCAAACAGGCATTTAAACAAGCTGGCATTCAACCCCAAGAGGTCAATTACTTAGAAGTCTGCGGTAGTGGCATACCCCAAGAGGACGAAGCAGAAATTCAGGGTATGCTGCAAGCTTATCCTTCGGTGGGAGATGGTTTACACTGTGCCATTGGTAGCGTCAAAGCTAATATTGGTCATACTTTCGTGGCTTCTGGTATTGCCAGTTTAATCAAAACTGCCCTGAGTCTGTACTATAAATATATACCAGCAACCCCCAACTGGTCAGGTGTGAAAACACCGCAAGTATGGGAAGGAAGCCCCTTTTATGTTGCTACCGAGTCTCGACCTTGGTTTTTACAAAAAGAGGTCAAATGTCGAATTTCTGCTATTAACAGTATTGGTTGTGACGGTTCTTTTGCTCACGTTATTTTATCAGAAGAAACCCAACAGGAAGAACGCAATAGCAGATATTTAGAATCACGCCCCTATCATCTTTTTCCTATCAATGGAAATGATGAAACTAGCTTATTAACTGCGTTAAATAACCTGGAAAAAACCATTGAAACTGCTGAATGTTTGAAAACCACAGCCAGTCAAACATTTATCAATTTTCAACAACAACCTAACGCCAATTATACCTTATCTATCACCGGACGCAACCACAAAGAACTCCTCAAAGAAATCAATTCTGCCAAAAAAGGTGTAACCAATGCCTTTGTAAATGGCAAAGATTGGGTGACACCCATTGGTAGTTATTTTACACCCAAACCATTAGGAAAAAATGGCGAAATTGCCTTTGTTTATCCTGCAGCTGTTAACACTTATGTAGGAATTGGACGGACATTATTCCGACTATTTCCTAAAGCATTTGATGACGTAATTGTTAAAAGTTTGTACAAACGAGCAGCCGATGTTGAAAAATTAGTATTTCCCAGAAGTCTAAAAAAACTAACTACCAGAGAACTAGAAACACTAGAAAAGAAATTGTTAGATGATTCTCTGGCTATGTTTGAAGCAGAAATGCTCTTTACGAGATTCATCACCACAATTATTAGCGATGACTTCCAAATTAAACCCAAATATATCTTTGGTTATAGCTTAGGTGAAACCAGTATGATGGTTGCCCAAGGAGTTTGGAGCAACTTCTATCAAGGAAGTAACACCTTCAACTCATCATCATTATTTGGTGATAGATTATCAGGACAAAAAAATGCAGTCAGAGAGTATTGGGGACTACCAAAAAATTCTGCAAATCATGATAATAATTTGTGGAGTAACTACGTTTTAATGTCCACCCCTGACCAAGTTAGAGAAGTTTTAAAAGGTGAAAATCGTGTCTACCTCACCCAAATTAATACACCAGAAGAAGTATTAATTGCCGGTGAACCAGCAGCGTGTGAAAGAGTGATCAAAAAATTAGGATGTAACGCTTTTCCTGCACCTTTTGACCACGTTATTCACGCTCCAGCGATGCAGTCAGAATACCCAGAACTATTCCGACTCAACAACTTACCAGCACAAAAAATTTCCGGAGTTACCTGTTATTCTGCGGCAGAATATCAACCAATTACCTTAGAAAGTGAAGTAATTGCCCATAATATCGCCAAAGGATTATGTCAGGAATTAGACTTTCCTCGCTTAGTCAATCGAGTTTATCAAGACGGTGCAAAAGTATTTATTGAAGCTGGTGCTGGTGGTATTTGTTCACGGTGGATAGATAAAATTCTCAGCAACCAAGAACACATTAACGTATCCTTAAATCGTCGTGGCTTAGATGACCATACATCAATAGTTAAGGCATTAGCAAAACTGCTCAGTCATGGAGTTAAATTAGATATTTCTCCTCTGTATAACCTCTCCTTAGCAACCACGAAAACCAACAAATCAACCTGGAGAAAAGTAACCCTGGGTGGTCACTCCATCACTGCCGAAATTTTAAAAGCAGAAAACCGCCAACTGTTCCAAAAAGATACCCATCAAAATCCAGAACCAAACACTAATTACCGAGAGTATAAAATCATTAACTCTCTCAAACCCTCTTACCAAATTCAACCCCAAGACATTTACCCACAACCAGAAAAAACGGTTATAAAACCGCTCATAGATAACCGTTTCCAACCCCAAGAAGAATTAAAATCTTCTGAACTAACCAGCACTCAAAAACCCAAACCTAAAAAATTACTTCGTAAAATTCACATGAACGATTTAAAAATAGCTCAGTATCAAAAACTGACCAACAACAACTCCAAATTAACAAAAGCACACACCAGCTTTTTAGAAGCTAGAAAAGACTTCAGCCAACAAATGAGCGAAATCATCAAACTGCAATTAGCTTGCGCTCAAAACTTACTGCAACAGGAAAAATAATGAATAAAACTAACCACAAAGAACGCAAAAAACACAAAGCAATAGAACCACAAAAAACCCTTGACATCTCTTCCTTTCTTACCTTTGCGAACTTTGCGAACTTTGCGGTTTATAAACTATAAATATAGCTACAAAACTTGATAACTTGAGGAAATAACTACCGTGACAACATTTAATACGGTACTCAACAAACCCAACAACGGACTTACCTTCTCCCACATTTCCCAACATCAAACCCAAGCTTGGAGAGGTTCATTAGATTATATTGCCTTTGAACAAAACGCCATCAAACAAAAACTACTCACCCTAGAAAAACCCTGTCATATAGTCAAAATAGCAGGTAACATTGGCGTAACCAACGACGGATATTTAACACCTGCTAACAACGGTGCATCCGAACAAGCAGAACTATTAATATCATTACCAGCATTAGAACTGCAACAATTTGGCGATCGCTCTTTCCTCTCCACCTATAATGTAAAATATGCCTACATGACTGGTGCAATGGCTGGGGGAATAGCATCCGAAGAAATGGTCATTGCACTAGGAAAACAACAACTTTTAGGTTCATTTGGTGCAGGTGGTTTACCTCCAGAACGCCTAGAAACAGCCATTCACAACATCCAAACTGCCCTACCCAATGGACCTTATGCTTTTAATTTAATTCACAGTCCCAACGAACCAGCAATAGAACGTCGCGCCGTAGAATTATACTTAAAATATGGCGTTACCACTGTCGAAGCATCGGCATTTTTAGACTTAACTCCTAACATTGTTTATTATCGCATTGCCGGATTAAGTTTAAATTCTAATCATCAAATTGAAATCAAAAATAAAGTCATTGCCAAAATTTCTCGGCGTGAAGTTGCTACCAAATTTATGCAGCCACCCCCAGAAAAAATGGTTAAAGAATTACTTGCCCAAGGATTAATTACCGAACTGCAAGCAAATTTAGCCAGCAAAGTTTCAATGGCTGATGATATTACCGTAGAAGCTGATTCTGGCGGTCATACAGATAATCGTCCCCTCGTATGTTTACTACCTTCAATTATTAGTTTGCGGGACGAAATTCAAGGTAAATATAATTACGAAAAACCCATTAGAGTGGGAGTAGCAGGAGGCATTGGTACACCAGAATCCGCCCTAGCTGCATTTATGATGGGTGCGGCTTATATAGTCAGTGGTTCTATCAATCAATCTTGCATAGAATCGGGAGCTTGTGAATACACCAAAAAGTTATTAGCACAAGCAGAAATGGCAGATATGATGATGGCTCCTGCTGCTGATATGTTTGAAATGGGAGTCAAATTACAGGTCTTAAAACGGGGAACAATGTTTCCCATGCGGGCGCAAAAATTATATGAATTATATCGCGCTTATGACTCAATTGAAGAGATTCCCCAAGCAGAAAGAGAGAAGTTAGAAAAACAAATCTTCCGTAAACCTATCGCCGAAGTTTGGGAAGGAACAGCCGCTTATTTATCACAGAAAAACCCTGAAAAATTAGGTAAGGCTGTGAATAATCCTAAATTAAAAATGGCTTTAATTTTCCGTTGGTATTTAGGTTTATCTTCTCGGTGGTCTAGTAGCGGTGAAAAAGGTCGAGAAGTAGATTATCAAATTTGGTGCGGTCCTGCAATGGGCAGTTTTAACGACTGGGTAAAAGGTTCTTATTTAGCAGCACCTCAAAACCGTCATGTTGTTGATGTCGCCAATCACATTATGTTAGGAACTGCCTTTTTATATCGTATTCAAAACCTAAAATTCCAAGGTTTGCAACTTCCTAGTTTTTACAGTCAATATCAACCCGTTAACTCTACATTGGAGATGTAAAAATGAGTTTAACAACTACTTATAATGCTGCTCAAATTCAAGATTTTATGGTGTCTAACTTAGCAGAAGTGCTAGGAACAACACCAGAAGAAATTGACGTTCAAGAACATTTAGAAAATTATGGTTTGGATTCTGCCCAAGCTATGATTATTATTAGTAAATTAGAAAATTTACTAGGTTTTAAACCCTCTCCGGTTTTATTGTGGCATTATCCCACCATCGCTGCGCTTTCTCAACGTTTATCAGAAGAAAATCACGAAAATTCCCAGTTAGAAAACTCCAGCAATGGTACTGTTAATAATGTCAATATTCCTGTACCATTTTTAGATTTAGGTGCGGAAGTGGTGCTAGATCCCACTATTCAACTGGTGGGTAATAATGCGATCGCTGTTACCAATCCTAAAAACATCTTTTTAACAGGGGGGACTGGTTATTTAGGGGCGTTTATTATTAAGGAACTTCTAACAGAAACCCCAGCAACTATTTATTGTTTGGTACGTGCTGCTGATGTTGCCGAAGCTAAGAGCAAATTAATCAAAAATCTCCAACAGTATGCTATTTGGGATGATCAATATAGTGATCGTTTAATACCTATTGTTGGTGATTTATCGTTACCACTTTTAGGCATTAGTGCAGAACAATTTGAAAATTTAGCTGCCAATATTGACACCATTTATCATAGTGGTGCTTTGCTGAATTATGTTTATCCTTATTCGGCATTAAAAGCAGCAAACGTATTAGGAACTCAGGAAGTTTTAAGGTTAGCTTGCAAAACCAAAGTTAAACCTGTACATTACGTTTCTAGCGTTGCTGTTTTTGAATCTACCGCTTACGCTGGTAAGGTAGTTAAAGAACAAGATAGCTTTGATGATTGGCAAGGTATTTTCTTAGGTTATTCTCAAACAAAATGGGTAGCTGAGAAGTTAGTTAAAATTGCTGGTGACAGAGGATTACCGATTACAATCTACAGACCACCTTTAATTGCTGGAGATAGCCAAACTGGGATTTGTAACACCCATGATTTTATCAATTTAATGATTAAAGGGTGTCTACAAATGGGATGTTTTCCCGATGTAGATTATATGTTGGATATGTCCCCTGTAGACTATGTAAGTAAAGCAGTAGTTTACTTATCTAGACAGGAAAAATCCATTGGTCAAGCTTTCCATTTGCAACATCCCCAACCCGCTTCTTTAAAATCATTGGTGGAATGGATACACACCTTTGGCTTTAAATTAGAAATGATTCCCTACGAACAATGGCAAAATGAATTAATCAATAATGTCACTGACCAAGAGAATCCATTATACACCCTGAAACCCTTTTTATTAGAGCGTTGGTCTGATGAACAAATCACCATTCCTGATTTGTATTTGCAAGCAAGAAGACCAATTATTAGCTGTGAAGAAACCCTGGAAGCATTGAAAGGAAGTTCTATTGTTTGTCCGCAAATTGACTCACAATTATTAATCACTTACACTTCCTATTTAATGCAAACAGGTTTCCTGACTCTCGCATAATTATAGTCTTAAAAAAGTAGGGTGGGCATTCCCCATCTTACAATCTAATAATTTTAGGTGAATAACACCAGTTTATAATATGAACATCAAAGGTCAATTACAGTGTAAAGAAACTGCTCTTATTACTGGAGCAGCAAGTGGAATTGGCTACCAATTAGCCTGTATATTTGCCTCCGAGAATTACAATCTAGTCCTAGTAGATAGAAACGAAATCAAACTTTTAGAAATCGCTATTGATTTCAAGGAGAAATTTAATATTCTTGTCAAAACTATTGTTAAAGATTTATCTATACATACTTCTCCCAACGAAATTTTTACAGAATTGCAACAAGATAATATTCAAGTTGATGTACTTGTGAATAATGCCGGATTTGGTACTTATGGTTTTTTTAATGAAACCAGCTTGAATCATGAATTAGAAATGTTGCAGGTTAACTTAGTTTGTTTGACTCATTTAACTAAGTTATTTCTCAAAAATATGGTTAAGCAAGGTAGGGGGAAAATATTAAATGTTGCTTCTGCTGCTGCTTTTCAACCTGGTCCTTTAATGGCGGTTTATTTTGCCACTAAAGCTTATGTTTTATCCTTTTCTGAAGCTATTGCTAATGAGTTAGAAGGTACAGGTGTAACAGTAACTGTTTTGTGTCCAGGTTCAACTGTATCTGCATTTCATGAACGCACAGGAATGGCAGATTCTAAATTGTTGAAAGGTCAAAAAATGATGGATGCTCAAACTGTGGCTTTGATGGGATATGATGCCTTAATGCGCGGTCAAACTATAGTTATTCCCGGACTTTTAAATCAAATTCTGGCGAAAAGTGTCAGATTTTTTCCTCGAAAGATGGTGACAAAAATTGTTAGAAGTATGCAAGAAAATAACTAATATTCAGTTCGATTAAATACTTCAGGACTTACGCAAAACAGAACGAAAGTCATGGGTAGGGAACAGGGGGAAGATGGGGAGGTAAATAACCCTATCACCAATAACCAGTCACCAATCACCTAAAATTACCACAGACTTTGATTGCTGTGATATTATAGGAGACTGCTGCATACATTTAGCGAAAATCGAAGTTTAATCAATCATGGCTCTCACGCAACAGCGCAAACAAGAAATTCTCTCTGGCTTCCAAGTACACGAAACCGATACCGGATCTGCGGATGTCCAAATCGCTATGTTGACTGATCGTATTAACCGCCTCAGCCAACACCTGCAAGCTAACAAAAAAGATCACTCCTCCCGCCGAGGACTCTTAAAGATGATCGGACAGCGCAAGCGTCTTTTAGCTTATGTTCTCAAAAACGACCGGGAAAAGTATCAGGCTTTGATTTCTCGCCTGGGCATTCGTGGTTAGGAATTATTGCTTATGTCTGCTGAAGGATCAGAACGCAGTAATTTACCTTTTGAGCCAAATAAAAAGCGTCAAAAACCTGTAAAAACTAAAACTCAACCGATAGTAAAAACACAGGAATCTAATCAAAAGTCGCCACAGCAACCACCTTACACGAAAGAGGAAATGGCGATTCCTGAAGTGGTCAGCCAGCGGATGATCCGCAGAGTCGCTGCATTTTGTGGGATACCTACGGCTTTAGGTATTACTACTCTGGTGGTCAGCTATTTGTTGGTCAGTTACGCTCATGTCCAATTACCTCCCATCGCAGTATTATTGGTGAATATGGGATTATTTGGGTTAGGGGTTTTAGGCATAACCTACGGTGTACTTTCCGCCTCTTGGGATGTAGAAAGACCTGGTACTTTACTAGGTTTTGGTGAATTTAGTACCAATTGGGGCAGAATGGTCGAAGGTTGGCGAGAAACACGCAAAAAGAACGACTGATCAACGGCGCTCAGGTATCTTGAGATAACTGCCATATTGGGTAAATTAGGGAATGAATTTTATCTGATTTATACCCAATATGCAGACAAAGTACCTGGCGCTACATTTTTTGTTTATTTTTTTGTTTAATGATTAACATATTAGGGAACAGGGAACAGGGAACAGGGAACAGGGAACGGTAAAAAGACTGTTAACTGATAACTGAAAATACTTTGTTAATAAGGGGATTTAAAGATGATTGTTGTAATGAAAGTCGGCTCCCCACAGTCAGAAATAGATCGTTTAACTCAAGAATTAGCTGACTGGGGTTTAACACCAGAAAAAATTATTGGCAAACATAAAGTAGTAATAGGTTTAGTAGGTGAAACGGCGGATTTAGATCCCCTGCAAATTCAAGAACTCAGTCAATGGATCGAACAAGTTTTACGGGTGGAAGTACCCTATAAACGCGCTAGTCGTCAGTTCCGCCACGGTGAAGCTTCTGAGGTGGTGGTAAATACTCCCGATGGTCCTGTAATTTTTGGTGAACATCATCCTTTAGTTGTGGTTGCTGGACCATGTTCGGTGGAAAATGAAACCATGATTGTGGAAACTGCACAGCGGGTTAAGGCTGCTGGTGCTAAGTTCCTGCGTGGTGGTGCATACAAACCCCGAACTTCACCCTATGCTTTCCAAGGTCACGGTGAAAGTGCTTTGGAGTTGTTAGCAAAGGCGCGGGAAGTCAGTGGACTGGGAATCATTACTGAGGTGATGGACGCTGGTGATTTGGAAAAAATCGCCGAAGTTGCTGATGTGATTCAGGTAGGGGCGAGAAATATGCAAAATTTCTCTCTGTTAAAACAAGTAGGGGCGCAATCTAAGCCAGTGCTTTTAAAACGGGGAATGGCAGCAACTATTGAAGATTGGTTAATGGCTGCTGAGTATATTTTGGCTGCTGGTAATCCGAATGTGATTTTGTGTGAACGGGGAATTAGAACTTTTGACCGTCAGTATACGCGCAATACTTTAGATTTGTCTGTTGTACCTGTATTAAGAAAACTGACTCACCTACCGATTATGATTGATCCTAGTCATGGTGTGGGTTGGGCTGAGTTTGTACCTGCAATGGCAATGGCAGCGATCGCCGCTGGTACAGATTCTTTAATGATTGAAGTTCACCCCAACCCAGCCAAAGCTTTATCCGATGGACCCCAATCTTTAACACCAGACAGCTTTGATCAACTCATGTCAGAATTAGCAGTTATTGGTAAAGCCGTCGGTCGTTGGCCACAACCTGCATTGGCAATTGTGTAATATAACAGGTGACAGGTGATAGGTGACAGGTGACAGGTGACAGTAGAGATGAGGAGATGAGGAGATGAGGAGATGGAGAGATGGGGAGATGGGAAGATGGGAAGAAATATTTACCTTCTGCCTCCTGCCTCCTGCCTCCTGCCTCCTGCCTCCTGCCTCCTGCCTCCTGCCTCCTGCCTTCTATTTATCTTCTTCTGCTACCAAAACCAGAAGAACGACGGACTGAAGAACGGCTGCCACTACCAAAACTACTGCCAGAATTACGACGGGTAGAACTAGATTTTCCAGAAGAACGGAGATTACTGCTACCAAAACCTGAACCAGTAGCCCTACCGCTAGTGTTGGTGCGATTTGTTGTGGTTGTAGAACTTCCAGAGGATCTAATTGAACCTGTAGTGCGGAAAGCTGTACGATTTCTTACAGATGCGGGTGGTTCATTATATCGAGAACGATAGCTGGAAACTGCTGCATCATAGCTAGAACCATATCCACCATAACCTGTCATAATTCCACCGGGCTGATAAACGGGAGGTACATAATATTGAGGTCTAAATAACAGACTACCAATAGCTTGACCTGCTATGTTACCAGCTAAAGCTCCAGCAAAAGGTGTCCAGAAGTTAGATTCTTGACGTACAATTACGGTTTCTTGTTGTCCGGTTTGGGGATTGGTTTTGGTTTCGGTGACGTTGTGAACGTACTCAATTTTAAAGTCTTCTGTCAGATATAAGGCTGGCTGACCATTTTCTACTTTGAGATAGGTTTTTTTGCCCTCTTTGATTTCTTCCTCTGTCAGCCTTGCCATTTGTAATTTTTCTGTAGCAAAGGTTGGCGGCTGACTACCCAGTAAGAACAGGGTATACTCCCCATTGGCATCATTATAAGTGGCTTGTTGTACTTGATACTGTCCATCATTCAGCTTGGTGGGGGTTGCACTTTGGCTGGTACTTTGGCTACCACTTTGAGGAGAAGAGGTAGTTTGGTTTCCTCCCCCACAGGCGACACTTGTCAAGCACAAACTTAGTGCTAAACAAAAAATTGTTAGTTTACGCATTATAGTCCTGATCATTAGATAATTGTCCTTATGTGTTAGTTATCATTGCCGATTTTAGGTGTGATAACTAAAGAGTAACAACAAGTTACAATGGGATCAATTCTGGAAAATACTGCAACAATTGATCGTTTGTGAGTTCTTCTCCCAACTTGGCTGGTGAAAAATGCACTTGGATAGCGCGGAATTTAAGTTTTTGCTGTAAGTTGATTAATGATTTTAACCCTTCTTGTAAGGCTGCAATGTTGGAAAGGTCTGTTTCTAATTCTGGTACTTCTCCTTCATAAGCCACTGTTAGCATAATCACAATGTTGCGCGTTACAGGAATAGATAAAGGTTGATCGAAACCAGAGGAAGAACTAATATCAAATTCAGCGCCGTATCTTTGGGCGCAGTCGGTAAATAATTCATTGACATAATCTCCCGCTTCTCCTTCATTCCAAAAAACATCTCCTTCATTAGCTGCTGAAAGCCAGTATTCATCATATCTGAGCAAAGTTTCACAAATTTCTACTAATCCTTCGCCCAAAACTTCTAAATCGCCCTCAGCGTCAATCGCTTCTCTGGCGGCGCGGTTTAAAACTCCTAAAATTGGTGCTACTTCACTGCCGGCTAAATGCACAAATAAACGACAAACTACATAGCGAGTTCTACCCATCATTTTATTAAAAAAATTGCTCATTTTTCTTCTCCATATAATTTTCTTAGTTATAGCAAGAGTCAGAAATACAGATAATATTTCAAAGTTTAGTTGTTAAAGGCAAAAATGAAAATTGGTATTTTAGGACTGGGACTGATAGGGGGTTCATTAGGTTTTGATTTACGTTCCCAAGGACATTATGTTTTAGGAGTTAGCCGTCGTGAATCAACCTGTCAAAAAGCTGTTGAGATTGGCAGTGTCGATCAAGCATCAATTGATTTGAGTTTGTTAGCTAGTGCTGAAGTTGTGTTTATTTGTACTCCTATAGGACTGATTGTGCCTCAAGTTGAACAGTTGGTTGCTCATTTGCCTGAGACTACTATTGTAACTGATGTAGGTTCAGTAAAAGCACCTATAGTCAATGCAATTTCTCCTCTATGGAAGAATTTTATTGGCGGTCATCCTATGGCGGGAAATACAGATGTGGGTATAGAGGCCGCACAGCGCAATTTATTTGTGAATCGACCTTATGTACTCACACCAATAGAAACAACCCCAACTACTGCCATTACTGTTTTAGAGGAAATTGTGCGATCGCTTGGTTCTATTATCTATCATTGTCAGCCAGAAAAACACGACCGGGCTGTGAGTTGGATTTCCCATTTACCTGTGATGGTTAGCGCCTCTTTGATGGCTGCTTGTTTGGGTGAAACCGATCCAGAAATTTTTCAATTAGCCCAAAACCTTGCTAGTTCAGGATTTCGAGATACCAGCCGCGTTGGTGCTGGCAATCCAGAATTAGGGGTGATGATGGCGCAATATAATCGTCAAGCATTAATCAATTCACTACATCAATATCGTCAAAACCTCGACATATTTATTAACGTGATTGAACAGGAAAACTGGGAAGTTTTAGAGCAAAAGCTCAAGTTAAATCAACAAAATCGTCCTAAATTTCTGGAATAGATAATATCCTGAATTATGTACGGGTTTAGCATTACTAAACCCCTACTGACTCCTGATTACTTTACGGGTTTTTTAAAGTTAGCTCAAAGTAAAGGTGGTAGTATATCACTCACTGATGCAGTGATTGAACTTGCTCAACCTACTTCAGAAGTGCGCTCAATTTTAGAAACTATTTGTACTGATGGACTCATGGAAATTACCAACGATAAATCCACAGGAGCAATAATTTACAAATTACTATAAGTATAGTAGGGTGGGTTAATGAGGGCGTAACCCACAACAGTAAATTCTTAAATCCTGGATATCCTGATTCAGACAAAATACTAGATCCCGGACTTCTTAAAGAAGTCAGGGATCTGGCCTATCTGGGTATTAATCAATCCTTAAATCCTGTAAATCCTGATTCTGACACAATACAATAAACTAACCTACGTAGGTTCGGGGTTCTAAATCCGTTATAATCAAAAAAGCAAATTGATAGCTTCTAAACCATTATGGAAAACATCACCATTCAAGTTGACCCAGAAATTGCTCAAGCATACCGAGAAGCAGAACCAGAAAAACAGCAAAAAATCCAAATGTTTTTGAAAGTAATGCTGCAAAAAGTAGTCAGTCAAAAATCACTCTTAGATATTATGGAAGAAGCGAGTCAACAAGCAATTGCTAACGGAATGACCCCAGAAATTTTAGAATCAATTCTCAATGATGACAACTAACCGATTCGTAATTTATACAAATGTAATTGTTAGTGCATTAATATTCTCTAAATCTACCACAATGCAAGCTTTTAGAGCAGCAAAACAAAACGGATTAATTTTAATTTCAGCAGAAATTTTAGCAGAATTAATTGATGTACTCAGTCGTCAAAAATTCGACCGCTATCTATCCAGAGAAATTCGTGAAGACTTTTTAGCAAGTTTAGCTACAGAAACAGAATTAATTACAATTAATGAAACAATTGATATTTGTCGAGATCCTAAAGATAATAAATTCTTAGAATTAGCCATTTCTGGAAATGCCACTCATATTATCACAGGAGATAAAGATTTATTAGAACTGCATCCTTTTCAAGATATATTGATTGTTACACCGAGTCAATTTTTAGATAGTATATCTTCAAATTAATTAAGCAGTATTTGTTAAAATAACACATCCCGTAAATCCTTAAATCCTGGACATTATCTCGACTTACTTCGACTGCGCTCAGTACAGGTCGCTCGATAACCACCTGATTCTGACAATCTGCGTTTATCTGCGTTTATCTGCGTTTATCTGCGTTCTTATCCTGAAAATCCTAATTCAAACAATTATTTTTCAAACACCCTTCACCCTAATCAAACCCCGATCAAAAACACGATTATTAGTACCAATACCACTCACCTCAATTCTATCCGCATACACATCATAAGCAGCAAAACTTAAATTACTGGTAGAATATTCAGTCCACTCAGAACGATCCACAGAACGATTTCCTGCACCCGCACCACAAATTAAATAAGTACTACCATTAATAGAGCGAGTGCGTTCATAATGATGTTCATGACCATTAATATAAAGCTGCACACCATACTTTTTAAATAAAGGAGTAAACACTTTGATAAAATTAGCATTACTCCCATAAACACCAGAAGCATAAATCGGATGATGACCAAATACAATCTTCCAAGCAGCTTTACTCAAACTCAATTCTTTCTCTAACCAAATTAGCTGATTTTTCCAATCAGCGTTCCCATTAGTATCTAAAGCAAAAAACTGTACATTATCCCTAAGAAATGTATAGTACCTTCCCTGCATATTGAAACCAGGATAATTTACCTGTGGATCACCATTATCAGTTCTAATATCGTGATTACCTAAACAAGCATAAAATTTCACACCTTTTTTCAACAAAGGTTGATAAGGACGTTCAAAAACTGCCCCTATTTTCTCAATTTCCCCATTGTTATAAATATTATCACCAGCTAAAATAACTAAATTATAGGGATTTTTTTGATGATAAAAATTCATCGCTCTAGCAACAGCGTACTGTCCTTTAGCACCTGTTCCCGTATCCGCAACCGACACAAAACGCAATAATAAATCTTTTGGGTGAGAATTTACAGCTATAGCAGTTTCTAAAAAAGAATTTTTACTATTTTCACCAACAAACTTACCAGCAAACAAACCCGAAAACAACCCACTCAGACCACCTAAAACTAAAAATTCTCGACGTTTCATATTCATAAATCAATAAATCAACATCAATTATATGTCACAAGATAGAAGACCCCAACCCAGAAAACAACAAAAAACTCTACCTGCTCCACAACTTTACCAAGAAAATCAACCTATTTGGAAAATAGCAATAATTCAATTTCTTCGAGGAACAATAGGAATTTTAGAAAATACAGTAGTCAAACTAGAAACAGAACCACCTCCAACAACTGAAAAAAAACCTAATCTTTTAGCACGGGTTTTCTTAGCATGGGATAAATTTTTACAAACATTCCGCTTGTTTTTACCATCCAAGGTTGCTAATAATGTATCAGATTTTACCTTAAACGCAATTTTTGCTATTTTTGCAGTGGTGATAGTCGGGGTTACAGCAGCTTTCTTGACTCCCAAACCTACTCAAGTAGCAACCATTCCCCCAGATATTCCTTTAGTTGCAGAAGTTCCCACACCCAAACCTATCCCAGAACCTACACCAGAACCTATCCCAGAACCTACACCCGAACCTACCCCCGAACCTACCCCCGAACCTACACCAGAACCTACACCAGAACCTACACCAGAACCTACACCAGAACCAGAAGCAGTACAATTAACACCAGAACAAGCTTTAATAGCAGCAATAGAACAGCAACTTGCGGAAATTACCGTTATCTCCGTACAAACCAAAGAAGATGAAAATATTGCTATTAATCTGATAAAATCAATCCAAGCTAATTTTCGCACCAGCGACTTAACCATAACAATTAGTGATGATTGGTACACCTTAGAACCATCACAACAGCAACAATTAGCAGCGGATATATTAAAACGCTCTCAAGAACTAGATTTTACACATTTACAACTTGTTGATGCTGAAAATAAATTAATTGCACGTAGTCCCGTTGTGGGTAATGAAATGATCATCTTTAGTAAATATTCATGAATCAAAATTCATAAATAGCAAAATTTGTAGTCAAAAGTAACCATTGTGAAATTTACATCTTATGAGATAAAATAAGTAATTTATCAGTTGAAAGACTCCTCTTTTAAATATGACCAAAACTTACGCCGTCGAAATTAACCACCAAGGCACAATTTATAATTTGCAAGTTCCTGAAAATGAAACTATCTTAGCTATTGCAGAAACAAAAGGTTTAGATTTACCAGCTTCCTGTCATGCTGGAGTTTGTACAACTTGTGCTGCTTTGATAACTCAAGGAAGGGTAGATCAATCTGAGGGAATGGGTGTAAGTCCAGAATTGCAAAAACAAGGTTATGCTTTACTTTGTGTAGCTAAACCTCTTTCTGATTTAAAAATCGAAACAGACAAAGAAGAAGTAGTTTATCAGAAGCAATTTGGTAAAAGTTAGTCAACCGATTAATGGGTGATGAGTGATAGGATAAGTAATAAATGTTTACCAATCACCAATCACCAATTACCCAAAAATAGCTGTATTCTATAAATAACCAAAACCCTATATTTTACCATCATGACCACTCATTTTATTACTGCCGAAATAGACCTGCAAGAAACACCCACAGAATTACAAAAAGCCATTGAAGCGGAACTAAAAAAACAAGGTGAACCCCTGCGCTGGGCGGTTACTTCCGTAGATACAGAACAGGAAAAAGCCACAGTAGAAGCAGTTGTCACCACAGCAAACCCTGAATAATTAAGATTAAGGCGTTGCTGAATGAGCATGAAAAAACTGAGAAATTTACAACTAGCAACTTTGCGCCTTTGCTCCTTTGTGCCTACCCTGCGGGATCTCCTGACGGAGATTGCGCGGAAACATAATTCATAATACCATCATGCAACGCCCATATACAGCAATTTTAATTATACCTACTGGCATAGGAGCGTCCATAGGTGGTTATGCAGGTGACGCATTACCAGTAGCTAGAGTTATATCACAGGTGTGCGATCGCCTGATTACTCATCCCAACGTCCTAAATGGTGCAAGTTTATACTGGAATATTCCCAACGCCTTCTATGTAGAAGGATATGGTTTAGATAAATTTGCCGCTGGAGAATGGGGTTTAAGACCCGTGCATAGTAACCGAGTTGGTTTACTTTTAGACCAAGGAATAGAACCAGAATTAATGCTGCGACACCTACAAACGGCAGACGCAGCCAGAGCCACACTAGGATTAAACATTACAAATCATGTAATTACAGATGCCCCATTAAACGTAGAATTACGCATATCTTCATCTGGTGTAAGTTGGGGAACAATCGGCAACCCAGAAAGTTTATTGCGGGCAGCAGAAAAATTGATTAAAAAAGAGAAAGCAGAGGCGATCGCAGTAGTAGCCCGGTTTCCCGATCATATAGATGAACAAGCAACGCAAAATTACCGTCATGGAAAAGGCGTAGACCCCCTAGCAGGTGCAGAAGCAGTAATTAGCCATTTATTAGTGCGAACCTTTAAAATACCTTGCGCCCATGCACCAGCCCTAGCACCAGCACCCCCAGATCCCGATTTATCTCCCCGTTCCGCAGCCGAAGAAATAGGTTATACTTTTTTATCATGCGTGCTGGTCGGTTTAAGTCGCGCCCCCCAATTTATCCTCAACAGAGAATTTATCAATTCTTTACCAGCAGACATTTGGGCAGATCAAGTAGATGCCGTTATAGTACCAGCAAACGCCTGTGGGAGTAGTACCTTACTAAGTTTAAGCCAGAAACAATGCCAAATAATAACTGTTACAGAAAATAAAACTTTAATACAAGTTCCTGCCCCAGCGTTAGGAATAAAATCTATAAAGGTAAACTCATATTTAGAAGCAGTCGGTGTCTTAGTCGCCCACAAAGCAGGTATTAATCCTTGGTCATTAGTCATTAGTCATTAGTCATTAGTTATTCTCCGCCTGCTCCCAGTCCCCAGTCCCCAGTCCCCAGTCCAGTCCTCATTATTTAAACGCCTGTGGTAGAACAACAAAAGCAAGAACCAGAAATTCCTGAACTCTCACGCACCCAAGTCCTGGTAGCTATGGGCGCAACAGCGATTATTTTATGGATAGCCGCCAAATTGTGGCTGCGCTTTGGTAACGTTGCCCTATTTAAGTTGTACTGGGAACCCCAGGATTTATTTTTGGGTTTGGGGTTGGGTTTAGTCATCACTGTTTTTAGTGGTTTAGCTTATCGCTTCTCTCCTCCCTATCGCAAAAGCGCAGATTATTACCTAGAAATGGTAATTAAACCGTTAGCTTTACCAGACTTGCTCTGGCTGGGGCTGTTACCGGGTTTAAGTGAAGAATTATTATTTCGCGGTGTCATGTTACCCGCTTTGGGCGCTGATCATGTAGCCGTCATGGTCTCCAGTCTTTGTTTTGGAGTATTACATCTCAGTGGTGCTGAACAATGGCCTTATGTAATTTGGGCAACTATTATCGGTATCATCTTGGCATATAGCGCCTTATTGAGTGGCAACTTGTTAGTACCAATAATGGCTCATATCATGACAAATTGGCTATCTAGCTATCTGTGGAAAATTCGGAAATTATAGCAGGGGAATGGTGACTGGTGACTGGTGACTGGGGAAACAGGAAATATTTAGGGTTTGCTGATAGCGTAGCGTGGCGTTAGCCATATAAATCCGAAAACTTTACAGGTAAAGGGTTTTAGCTATTTTGACTTGTACTGAGCGACTTGTACTGAGCCTGTCCTGAGCCTGTACTGAGCGGTGTCGAAGGGCTGTGTCGAAGGGCGCAGTCGAAGTAAGCCGAAGTGCTTTCAAAAAGTGCCAGCTTTTATGAGGTGGCAACTGAAAAACCTTGCACTTAATTCCTACTTAAAGAAAAAATCGTTCCTATCCAACTCTTGAAACTGTCACCGTGGCGTAGCACCTGTCACCTGTCACCTAGCTTTCACAGATAACTTTTTCAGCAAACCCTATTTATCTTTCTCCTGCCTCCTGCCTCCTAAAAAAGATTACACCCAGAAAATCCGAAAAAATTCTGGGTGTCACTAGTAAACTTCTCACACTTCCCGATCTATCTTGTAAAAACGCTTATTCAATAATGAATGGACAATTAACAATGAACTATTGAGAACTACCTCTCCCTTGAAGGGAGAGGAGCAAAAAAGCGGAATTTTTTTCTTTTTTTCCCTTTGAAAGGGGAGGTTTTAAACCGTTCGGCTGAAGCTCACGGCGAAAGCCTTGAGTGAAACAATTGTCAATTATCAATTATCAATTATCAATTGCTAACTGGCTTTTTCCTTAGAAATCATCAACCAAAGAACTCAGGCGACTGATTACAGGGTCGACCTCTTGGGGAGTAGGATCGGGAGTAGAAGCAGTTTCATTAACTACTTCTACCGTTGCTATAGATGAATTTGCGGGTTGAAAAGATGCTGCTTGATTGACCATGATTGCCAATTGTGCAACTTGTTGACTAAGTTGTAATATCTGGCTTTCCATCACCTGCAAACGATTGGATTCCTTAGCAAAAAAACGTTCCTCAAGTCCAGCTATCTGACGTTGCAACTCACCGAGTTGTTGTTCCATCGGTAGTGCTGCTGTATTCGGAGAAGGTCGTGCAGAGTCCGGTACACATAAAGCTTGCCAAAGAGCCTCTTTACAGAGGTCACTGAAAGTCTTTTCAGGCTGTTCCTCCAAGTAACTTTCTACCTGTGCTAACAAGCTTTCATCACCAATTTCTGGATTGAAAGTGACGGATTTAACTACCTTTTTTGACCATTGGAACATCAGTTTTATTACCTAGCAGCGCGAACAGCAGACAATTGCGCCTCTCCGTAAAGATACTGCCCTAAAGCGTTAGCTTGGCGGGAGGGTGCAGCCAGATGAGCATTAATCTTAGCTTCTTTGAGCAGACGTTGTACATCTTCCCAGAAGAACTCACCACCACCACCAGTGATAATTACATCTGTAACACGTTCTGGTAACCAAGCCAACACACGAGCGCAAATTTCGCGTGAAAACTGCTCTGTGAGGTTCGGCAGAAAATCATCTAGGTTAGTGGGTTTGCTTGCACCTTTAGGACGATAAAAACGCTCACCTTTAGGCTTATTAACCGCAGAAATCAGTGCTAGAGATTGACTATCAGCCCCTCCTATTTCATTAGCTACCAGTTCATAAAACTTGCTCATGCCAAAGTCTTCACTTTGAGAAAGACCTCTAGCAAAGCGGAAATTATCCACCATGATACAATCAATGGTTTGATGTCCGATATCGACAATTCCCACTGATATTTTGGTAAAATCAGGGGATGAGGGGGTTTTATTAGGTTGAGCTTCAGACCACAGCAGACTGCCGTAACCTTCTGGCATCACCCAAACTTTAGTTATATTTAACGACAAAGATTCCCCACGGAAGTTGAAGACATGGGGACCTGTTACTTGGCTGATTAAAGCGGTTTTTTCCTTTTCAAACTGTTCCAAGGACAGGAAAGGCAGACCTAAGACAACGGAAATTTCGTCTTTGAGTTTAAAGTAGCCAGCAGTTGCCAATACTTTGACCAGTGCATCTTCTACCTTAGATTGTCCAACTCCTAAACCTGCACCAAAGTCTGCTGCTAACTGCCCTACAGCATAGCCCTTGCCTTGATATTCCATCCACAAATCCATTAAAGGATCAGTTGCCTTAGATTCAAACACCCCACCACGTATTTGTTCAATTGACATTTGCTTGACATTGGCAGGGATGAAGGCAACATTGCCAGGTTCGCGGCTGACACAAGTTTTGGTAGATGTTCTACCTAAATCAACGCTGAGAATGTTTTTACCCGAAATTGAGGCTGGCTTATTAACATTGTTGTTTATAGGGGCTGATGCTACTCGATTCATGGGTATAGCAGCAGCATTCATCGGATTAGCTACGGGTGGTTGATCTGTCATGAAAGCTCCTATGTGGTGACTTAACTGTAAAAAGTTATCATGCCCATCTTACAAAAATACAAGATCAAAAAAATTTTCAGATGGGTCAAGTGTAGCTAGAAATACGTCAAAATTTATTGTAGGCGATTGGAAATGTAACATTATTTTGGATTTATTGTACAGGCAAAATTTTCACATATAGCCAGTGGAAAGTGGAGATATTTCCGTTACTAGCCGCCGAAACCTCTCTACAGCAGCCATATATTGAAAACTGAACTATATTCATCTGCGAGTTTCTCGACTTTGGCGCTTGAGTACCCAAAGTAAGAATAACCAATAGACCTCCCAGGACAATTTTAGATACAGGGGCAAGGTATTTCTTCACAAGTTCATACTGGATTCATAACCAGTATCCGGAATATGTGAGCAAAGCCACCCAGGCAGCACTACCCAAAGTTGTGTAAAATAAGAAAGGCAACAAGGGCATATTGCTCATACCTGCGGGAACAGAAATCAAAGTACGAATTCCTGGCACAATACGACCAATTAATACTGCTTTTCCCCCATGTCTGTTAAAACATCCTTTAGCGCTATCAATATCTTCGCTAGATATAGTCAACCATCTACCGTACTTGTTAGCTAATTGTTTTAAGCGTCGTTCCCCCAAAAACTTACCAGGATCTTACCAGATCAGTGCGCCCGCGACAGAACCCAAAAGTCCGGATAAAAACACACCTATTATATTCAGCTTTGCTCCTCCTGGTTGATATGGACTGGACGTAAATCCTGCCAATGGCATAATCAATTCAGAAGGTATGGGGGGAAAAAGGTTTTCTAGGAACATCAGCAGGGTGATTCCTAAATATCCCAAAGAGCTAATGGTCTTGGTTATCCATTCGAGCATACTGGTGATTGGTAATTGGTAATTGGTAATTAGGAAATTAATCCTTAAAAATCTGTATCTACTAAAGAAATAAATCTTCCCAGTCACCAGTCCCCAGTCACCATTCACCAGTCCCCAGTCCCCAGTCACCTATTCTAAACAGTTGGCGTTAATGATTGTACTATCGATCCGGATTCCCATTCTAATGGGTTCCAATCCCGCTCTTCTACAGCCATTTGCTCAATTAAACTGGCTAACCTCAGAGCTTTAAGGGCTTGTTCACCACCCACAGAAGGCTGATTACCTCCATGTACACAGTTAACAAAATGCTCTAACTCTGCGCTTAAAGGTTGAACGTTACTAGTATAGACTTTTTCTATCAAACCATCTTGCCTATACAGAATCTGCCGATGGTCGTTATGCGGATTGGTATTTTGGCGATGAATCAAAATTTCATTTTTGAGGAAATCGGCTTCAGTAAATGAATTTTTGCAATGGGCGACGATGCGGCGAATTTTACGGTGAGTGACTTTACTGGCGGTGAGAGTGGCGACAATGCCATTGGCAAAGCCTAATGTGGCAGTCACATAATCTAAATAACCAGAGTCTAGGGAACGAGTGCCATTCGCTGTTAATTTGACTACGGGTGAACCAGCTAATTCTAAAAGTAGGTCAATGTCATGGATCATTAAATCCAGCACGACTGAAACATCATTCGCCCTGGCTGAATAAGGACTCATCCGATGCGCTTCTAAGGCCAAGACTTCCTCTGTTTTCAGGACTTGACTCAGTTCTCTAAAGGCTGGATTAAAACGCTCAATGTGTCCTACCTGCAAAATACATTGAGACTCAGCGGCGGCGTTGACGAGTGATTCTGCTTCGGAAATACTGGCAGCAATTGGCTTTTCAATCAAAACATGAATTCCTGCTAACAAACAGTTGATGCCTACGGCATAATGTAAGCGAGTGGGTACAGCAATACACACTGCATCTACATGGGGTAGCAGATCACAGTAGTCTTCAAAAAAACGGACTTTGTATTTGCTGGCAGTTTCTAAGCCTCGTTCAACGTTGATATCAGAAACGCCTATCAGTTCAACATCTTTCATTGAACTGAGTACGCGGGTGTGATGTTGTCCCATGTTACCCACACCAATCACGCCTATGCGGATTGCACGTGGCTGGTTGCGCTGTGAATATAGATTTGGTTCTGCCACTGATATGCTATTTTGCACTATTATTTTCTCCTCAACCACCAAATTTAAAAACGCTACGGTCGTTGGCATTTATACTGAACTGCCAAGTGTGATCCGTCTAAAACCATCCAGATGGTAACATAGTGGTTCTATTTATGAAGAATTTCAAAGTTTATGTTCAGTTCCCACTATCTTGCTAACTTTTGGATCGTTAGTTATTAATTTTCCTATGGGTTATAATTAACACAAAAGAATATGTGTTTTTTTATTGACTGACCATCTCAAAAATACTTACGTAGTAGCTTTCGGATGGCAGTTAGGTAATTAATAACTCAGATAACTACTTCCTTGGCTGCTGGATAAATTTATGACATTCTAATTTCCGTAAAATTATCAGTGACTGTAATTGGCTGCAAGGTTGTCTGTAAAAATTTTGCCAACGATACTGTAAATTGTTTTTTGCATTTTGATTTGCATTTTGAATTTAATTTTTTGTTTGTTGCATTTTGTTGATTGTCTCACCTTTTGGGTGAGATTGATGTTAGGGATTTTTTGAGATTTTTTTTGCATGATGAAAGCTGTAATTCTATTGTCTGGCGGATTGGATTCTTCTACGGTTCTCTATCAAGCTAGGGCTGATGGTTGTGAATGTTACGCCATTTCTTTTGATTACCAGCAGCGACACCGCCGAGAGTTACAATCAGCTATGTTTGTAGCGCAGTCTGTAGGGGTTGTTCAACATCAGATAGTTAATTTTGATTTACGCTTATGGGGTGGTTCTGCTTTGACGGATGAGGCGATCGCTCTCCCTCAAGCACGTTCCCTGGATGAAATGTCACAAAGTATTCCTGTCACTTATGTTCCTGCCCGGAATACTATCTTTTTAAGTTTTGCTTTGGGTTATGCTGAGACTATCGGCGCACAACGTGTATACATTGGTGTTAATGCTTTAGATTACTCTGGTTATCCTGATTGTCGTCCTGATTATATCCAAGCGATGCAAGAAGTGTTCCGTTTGGGAACTAAACAAGGTCGGGAAGGACAACCTATTGATATTATTGCACCGCTAATTAATTTGAAAAAAACGGAAATTATCCAACTTGGTAATCAGTTAGATGTACCTTGGGAGTTAACTTGGTCTTGTTATGCTGGTGGTGATCAAGCTTGTGGGGTTTGTGATTCTTGTCGGTTGCGGTTAGCTGCTTTTGCACAGTTGGGTTTACAAGATCCTGTTGATTATCTGTAGCAGGAAGCAGGAGCTAAGTTAGTAGTGGATTTAAATCCACCACTATAGCAGGAGTCAGTAGGGGCGAAGCATTCGGACAAAAATATTGGGGAAAAATCGAGAATTGATCACCTGAATGCTTCGCCCGTACAGGAGTCAGGAGTCAGAAGTAAAACCCTCTTGTATTGGGCGTTTCATGAATGAATGGCTACTTTAATACTTAGCAATAACCAATCAATTCGCCATCATCCCATTCTAATGTATCGCCAATGGTATCACCGTTATGATAGGCAGCCAGTAAAACTTCACTGGTTTTACCATAGGATATTGCCCCAGTAGCATCAAGAGCGATCGCACCCAAATCCCGTTCATTTTTACTAGCTTCGGTAAATGAGCGCAACATCGCCTCTTTTAAAGACATTCCATCACTAACCCGGATGACAATTTTAGCGGCTAAACACTCATCAATGATATCTTCCCCAATACCAGTACAACTTACTCCTGCATATTGAGTAGCATAATTACCTGCTGGCATAGCAGAATCACTGACTCGCCCAATGCGCTCAAAGCCTTTACCACCTGTGGAAGTACCAGCGGCTAATTGACCATAGCCATCTAAGGCGACTACACCAATTGTACCCCGTCCTGCATTAGACATTTCTGCCATTTCCGGTTCAGCGACAACTCCAGCCATTGTCCTTTTAAAGTTATCTTCCCGTTCTTGCATCCACTCGTTAAGACGCAAATCAGTTAAGGCATTATAGGTGGGAATTTGTAACTCTCGTGCTAACTCAGAGGAACCGTAATCAGACAATACCCGATCTGGGGAATTTTGCAGAAATAGCGCCATTTCAATCGGGTTTTTTACCCGTGCAACATTAATTACACCACTAAACCGCCCTGATGTACCATCCATCAGAGAAGCACTCATGCGGATTTGACCATCAGATTGTAATACAGAACCAGTACCTGCATTAAAGCGGGGGTCATCTTCCAATATTTGACAACCCCGGACTACAGCATCAGAAGCAGTTGCGCCTGTGATCAATAGTGAGTATACTTCCTGTATTACAGGATGCAGCGATCGCCTGACAGATGCCAATCCTCCCTTTCCTTGGAGAGAACTACCAGCCCCACCATGAATAATTAATTTAGGTTGTACTTGTAAAGTCATTTATTTGTTTCTGTGTAGTTTTAACAGTTATTAGTTATCAGTTATCAATTGTCAATTGTCAATTGTCAATTATTTATCGTCTTTAGCCTGAGAACGGCGACGACGACAACGTTCTGAGCAATATTTAACTTCATCCCAACAATCTTGCCATTTTTTTCGCCAAGTGAAGGGACGTTGACATACTGGACAGATTTTTTCAGGCAGGTCAGATTTAGAACGAGTACGTCCCATGTTGATTTTAGATTTTAGATTTTAGACTGGTGATAATTCATAGTTGATAGTTGATTGGGAAAAATAAAATTGATTACCCAGTCAATGGTCCCCAGTTCCTGTCTCTAATGTCACCTGTCACCATATACTAACGTAAGTTGCTAATGATGCAAGAAAGGCTCTCAAATCGAAGGAACAAGGATAAGTAGATAGCAAAAAAGCAGGGAACACCATCATAATTCATTCTTTCTCCTGACTCCTAACTGCTATTACTAACTAGCAACTTGGGTTAATATTATTGAAGATGCCTGAAAAAAATTCAGATTAATCCTGGATTTGGCATCTGATCATAGTTGTTGTAATAATTGGTAGATATTAACTCAGATTGGATATTTATAAAGCAGTAATTCGTCCTTTTTTATTTACTCTGGTAAAAGCAGATCCAGAGTGGTTACACCAACAGGCAATTAGTAGTTTGAATTTGCTGTCAGAAGCCAGCTATCATCAGTGTGCTAGATGGTTGAACTCTCTGCTACAAAAGTCTTTGTGCCTCTATGATACACGGCTAGAACAAAATCTATTCGGGTTAAATTTTCCTAACCCATTAGGTTTGGCTGCGGGATTTGATAAAGATGGAGTAGGTGCTAATTTTTGGTCTAGTTTTGGTTTTGGTTGTGCTGAATTGGGTACTGTTACTTATCATGCACAACCAGGCAATCCTCCTCCCCGTTTGTTTCGCTTAACTTTAGATCAAGCAGCCCTCAATCGAATGGGTTTTAATAATGCTGGTGCTGCTGCAATGGCAATGAGATTAAAAATGCTTGATCCGCAACAATCTCGGTTAATACCCATAGGCATAAATTTGGGTAAGTCTAAAATTACACCATTGGAAACGGCAGCAGCAGATTATTTAGAAAGCTTTCGCTTGCTGAAAAATCTAGGTGATTATTTTGTGGTTAATGTTTCTTCTCCTAATACACCAGGATTGCGATCGCTCCAAGATGCAGCAATGCTCAGTCAAATTTTGGAGGTTCTGCAAACAGAAAACATGGCACAAAAACCCTTATTTGTCAAGATAGCACCGGATTTAGAATGGGAAGCCATCGCTGACATTATTGATCTCGCCAAAACCTATAAACTAGCGGGAATAATTGCCACCAACACCACCATCAGCCGTGAGGGACTAAAAACCCAAATCATTGAAAAAACCGGTAAAACACCTCAAGAAGAAGCCGGAGGCATTAGCGGAGCGCCATTACGCCAACGTTCTACGGAAGTCATACGGTTTATTTATCAAAAAACCCAAGGACAGATACCCATCATTGGCGTTGGTGGCATTTTCACAGATGAGGATGCTTGGGAAAAAATTACAGCAGGTGCTAGTCTCATCCAAGTTTATACAGGTTTGATTTATGAAGGACCAATGATGGTGCGCCGCACTCTTGCCGGTTTGTTAACCAAACTAGAAGAAAACGGCTTAAATTCTATCAGTGAAGCAGTGGGAATAGGGAATAGGGAATAGGGAATAGGGAATAGGGAATAGGGAATAGGTGATAGGTAATAGGTAATGGGTAATTGGGTTATTCATCCTCCCAGTCACCAGTCACCAGTCACCAGTCACCAGTCACCAGTCACCAGTCACCAGTCACCAGTCACCAGTCACCAGTCACCAGTCACCAGTCCCCAATCACCAATCACCAGTCACCAATCACCAGTCACCAGTCCCTAATTTTCCAAAGGGAAAAACTCCCTAGACTTACGAGAATAAGACCAAGCAATACCATCTGGATCACGGCTGCGACTCCATTCAGGAAAATCTGGGTCATTCCTTCGTTTATAAACTGTACTGGAATAAACACCCAACCGCTTGGCTAGTTCAGATTGAATCAAAGAACCAAAAACTAACTGTTCTTCCAGAGGTTTTTGTACCTCCTGATGAGTTGCTACATCTGTGGCTTCAGGTAATAATTCTGGTTGTAATTCTTCCTGCTGTTGCTTTTGCTGTTCTTCTTCCTGTGGAATGGGAGGAGGTGGAGCTAAGAGAGATCGCGCCTCTTTCGTCACAGACCGAGGAGGAAGTTTTTCCACTGATTCACTACTATCAAATATGTCACCCAAAATACTGGCAGTTATAAAGTAGTAGGAAGGACTCTCACTTTCTGAGTCCACTACACTAGCGCCAAATTCCTTTGCTTTACCCTCCAAGTAGCGTTTTGCCTGATTCCCAGAAAAATTACCTTTGAGAGCTAAATCAACAGGTGTGATCTTTCCCTGGTTTTCCCGAATCAACTGATAAAAAAGAGGGTTAACTTGCTCACCCCACTTTTCCCATCTGTATTGATGCCAAAGGTTGAAAACCATCAGCAGCAACAAGCCTATCAGCAAAAACCTCCAAGTATTGACGACCAAAACAATCAAAAACGATATCGGCAAAATGAGAACGAGAAAACTTTTCCCGTAATTTTCTATGGTTTTTTCACTCATGCTGATTTTTGCCAAGTGAACTTTTGCAAAATAATATTATTTATTATCTTGGCAAAAATTGGGACATTTTTTGTATCCCTTGGCAAAATAACAGCAAATTATTTGGCAAAAGCTACTGAAATAAGGAATAGGTGACAGTTGACAGGTTACTTATGAGAGTGAAGAAGGGGAAAATGATTATAAATGCAAAAATTTTCTCTCCAGGCTCTTAACAACTGAAAATACATACACTACGTTTTACTAATATGCTTAAATTAATACAAAACTAGCATTGGTGAATTTGCCACTACGCATGCATTATACAAATACAGTCTAGCCTGGTGTTTGACTAAATTCCCATCAATGATTGTTGCACTGGACTATGAACTAAAACTGTTGCACCTTTGCAATCGGTTAAGCTGAGATTATATCCTATCCATAAATTTCACTAAATCAAAAGGGAAGCATTAGAGAAAAATTTTATCTGCCTGTCAGTAAAAGTTCTAAATTTTCTTGACATAGTTTATACAATAACAGATAATATTCAAGGAGATTTTTCCCATCAAAAGTAATATTTATAGGATTTAAGCAAGATTGGACTAAAAACCTGATTCTTGCCTAGGGGTAATTCATGAATTACCCCTGCTTTGGTTCTGTTTTGCGTAAGTCATCATTTATACTTACCAGTAAAAAACCCTGATGTTGATGAAAAAATCTATAAATGGACATCTGTCTAAATCCTAACTAAAGCCCCATACCATACCTCTTTAGGAGTAAACTTGACTGATATACAGATCAAAATGCCATTACTGGGTCATTTTTATTGGTAGATTTTGATTACAGGCTGTATTTGCAAGAATCGGAGGTGAAACAGGTTCAGTTCCCAGGACTCAAATTTAATGTGCGAGCAATGTTTCAGGCAATTTTATGCTTTGCCAGAGGTAAGATAAAAGCTATACATGATAACTACCATTATAGATATTAGCGAGCTTGTCAATTAAGAATTGCTATAATCTATTGTTCAATCTTACATTCTTATCTATTATTTAGGTGTAAATTTCTATGGTTTTGCCAATGAATCGTCTGTCTATTTTCGTAGACGGAAACAATATGTTCTATGCTCAACAAAAAAATGGCTGGTTTTTTGACCCGCGACGAGTGTTAGAATATTTTAAGAACGAACAACCTGAGACAACATTAATCAATGCTTTTTGGTACACCGGCTTAAAAGACCCACAAGACCAACGTGGCTTTCGAGATGCACTCATTAGTTTGGGATATACAGTACGGACTAAAATTCTCAAAGAATATTATGATGATGTCTCTGGCCGTTATTCACAAAAAGCTAATTTAGATATTGAAATTGTTGTTGATATGTTCAATACCGTTGACCAGTACGACCGAGTAGTTTTATTCAGTGGAGATGGAGATTTTGAAAGAGCGATCGAGCTACTACGTTCCAAAAATACGCATATTACAGTGGTATCGACAGAAGGAATGATAGCTAGAGAATTGCGTAATGCTACGGATAGATATATAGACTTGAACGATATTAGAGACCAAATAGAAAAGACCGAAGCTTAGTAAAATTAATAATTATTTACAAAGCAAAAGTTAAAAACTGAAGAAGGAGTCTATAACCAGGAGTGAGAAGAAATTATTGAGGCGAAGCATCACCAAAAGTTAGAACTACCAAATCATAGATTTGCTAGGTATCTTAATCCCACTTATACATAAGCTAGTCCTATATAATTAATTCTAAATTCTCTATTCTGACTCCTTTATTCTTTTTAATAAAGTTCAAGGTATTTTAAGCCCACAGTAACAACTCAACCAACCAAAACCCAAAACCAATGAGCAGTCAAGCAGACAGAATTATCATCTTTGATACGACACTGCGAGATGGAGAACAGTGTCCAGGAGCGACCTTAAACATAGACGAAAAGCTAATTATTGCCAAACAATTAGCCCGTTTAGGTGTAGATGTAATTGAAGCTGGTTTTGCCTTTGCGAGTCCGGGTGATTTTGAAGCAGTGAGCAAAATCGCCCAGACTGTGGGCTTGGAAGATGGTCCAGTGATATGTAGTTTAGCTAGAGCTAGACACGATGATATCAAAGCCGCAGCGGAAGCGATCAAACCAGCAGCTCAGGGGAGGATTCATACATTTATTGCTACTTCTGATATTCACCTGCAATATAAGTTAAAGAAAACCAGACCAGAAGTAATTGCCATCGCTGAGGAAATGGTAGCTTATGCTAAAAGCTTCACCGATGATGTAGAATTTTCCCCTGAAGATGCTGGTAGATCCGATCCAGAATTTTTGTATCAAGTTTTGGAAAGGGCGATCGCTGCTGGTGCAACAACTGTTAACATTCCCGACACCGTAGGTTACACCACCCCCAGCGAATTTGGCGCTTTGATTAAAGGTATCAAAGAAAACGTCCCCAACATTGATCAGGCGGTTATTTCCGTCCACGGCCATAATGATTTGGGTTTAGCTGTGGCCAACTTCCTGGAAGCTGTGAAAAACGGCGCAAGACAGCTAGAATGTACCATCAATGGTATTGGGGAAAGAGCCGGGAACGCTGCTTTAGAAGAATTAGTCATGGCCTTGCACGTCAGACGGCAATATTTTAACTCCTTCTTTGGTAGACCTGCTGATTCTGAAGAATCATTAACTAATATTGACACCAAGCAAATTTATAAAACCTCCCGCTTGGTTTCCAGCTTGACAGGAATGCTGGTACAACCGAATAAAGCTATTGTGGGTGCTAATGCTTTCGCACACGAGTCTGGTATTCATCAAGATGGAGTGTTGAAAAATAAACTCACTTATGAGATTATGGATGCCCAATTGATTGGGTTGACAGATAATCAAATAGTATTGGGTAAACACTCAGGTAGAAATGCGTTTCGTACTCGTTTAAAAGAATTGGGCTTTGAGTTGTCAGAGAATGACTTAAATAAAGCCTTTATTCGGTTTAAAGAAGTAGCGGACAAAAAGAAAGAAATTTCTGATTGGGATTTAGAGGCGATCGTTAACGACGAAATTAAACAAGCGCCGGACTTATTTAAAATCGAATTGGTGCAAGTTTCCTGTGGTAGCAACGCCAAACCCACCGCAACTGTTACCCTGCGGACACCAGACGGACAAGAATTAACCGATGCGGCAATCGGTACTGGTCCAGTGGATGCAGTTTATAAAGCCATCAATCGGGTAGTGAATGTACCTAATGATTTAATTGAGTTTTCTGTGCAATCTGTAACCGGGGGAATTGATGCTCTTGGAGAGGTGACGATTCGTTTACGTTATGAATCCCGTGTATTTTCCGGTCATGCAGCCAGTACAGATATTATTGTGGCATCGGCTCAGGCTTATGTGAATGCCCTGAATAGGTTGTACGCTGCATTACAGCAAACCGTGAAGGAAGAAGTGACAGCTTAGAAAGTGTAGAGACGTTTCATGAAACGTCTCTACATTATTTACCACCAGGTATCTATTTTTGAATTAACTCCAAAGCATCAGTTAATATTTCTGATTCTTGTACCATAGCTGCTAATTCTTCTGTTTCATAACATCCTCCAAATGCTTCTAAAGCTGCTCTTTTGAGTGCTACTTGATATCCTTGTTGGAGAATTTCCATTAATTCCGTTTGATTTAAGTAATAACTTCCAGATTTGCGGCGTTTATTGATTTTATTGATTTCCCGTATTGCATTTTCTATAGATATTTCCCAAGAACGGGTAGAACGTTTTTCAGCTTTTTGTTTAATTAAATGGATGAGAAGAATTACACCATAACTATCAATTTTATTGATTTTATCACTAAGGCTCATTTCTTCTAATTCATCCACTAATATTAATGCTTCAGGAATTTTACCCTGTTCTAGAAGTTGTCTGAGTTCGAGTAGTTCTTCCATGTTATATTTTGTGCTTCATGAAAAACAGTTATTTTGGTTTTAACTAATATTTCTGCTTACTGCTATTTCAATTCTAAACTAAAAAAACTTTCCCAAAGAAAAACCCCTACCTGGGTTGATTGAGTAGAGGTTATTTACTATTGTTGATTATCTTTAATCATCTTTCTTAGCTTTATCCCGTGTTAGCAACATATAACCACTAAATAGGGGTTGCTGAGAAAGTCTTTCCGTGAGGGCATAGGAGTCAGGAGTCAGGAGTCAGGAGTCAGGAGGAGATTTGAAAATTTCTTTGCCATCTCTTGAAATCCCAAAAAATGCACACTTTTTCCGGTATACCCTTCAAAACCCTTGCACTAATTTCTGTGTTTATCAGCCTCTAACCTTTGATATATCAAGGTTTTAGGTTTATTCAGCAAACCCTAAATAGAGGTATAGACAATTCACCTGTTAACGCTAATATTGTTGAACTGTCTAAAAAGCACATTGATGATTATGAAAAATTATGGCGCGAACAATTGCGGGTTGTTCAAGCAGAAGATAAGTTTTGGGATTGGTTATTTAAACTGGGATATATTAGCAAACAAGACAACGAAGAAGGTTATGCCCTTGAGTGTGAAGATTGTACTCAAGGGTTAATGATGATAGAAACCCAATTACATGGTTCACGTTTGGCAATGGGACAAAAATTAGTATATATCCAGTACATTACCTCTGCACCTTGGAATCGTAAAGAAATCCAACGTCCACCACGATACAAAGGTGTTGGTACTGCATTATTAAGATATGCAAGATTGAGAAGTGTAGAATTAGGTTATGGTGGGAGAATTGGACTGCATTCACTACAGACTGCGGAACGATTTTATGAAAACCAAAATATGCTCAATCTTGGTGTTGATGAAGAATACAAGAATCTGACATACTTTGAATATGGTATTTTGAGACTACAACAATAATATCAATATAGGAACAAATTTATGAATAATAATCACAATGTAGCAGCAGCTATTGACATACTTTTTAATCCTACATCTCTTCAAGAAGCAATTGAAATTGAAGATAAAACCGACTGTGATGTAACCGCAGGGTTAGAATGGGGTTTAGCAGTTCCCGCTTTATTGCAAAATCCTGGAATGTTTGGAAAGTTGAGACAGTTGCGCGTATCACTCAACCGAGAACTGCGGTTACTTTTACAAGAATGGAATTTGGGTATAGGGGAAAAAACAGCTTTAGAAGTAGCACAGAAATGTTTGATTCAAAGACTTCAATTACCTGAACCTGTGGCTTTATCAGCACTGCAAAATATTTTAAAGCAAGATGAATTATATAATATTGACGAATTTATATCTAATCGGGATGTATTAAAGTCACTTTTAAGTATTTTACTATTAGATAGCGATTGGCAAGAAATAGCTGTAGCGGCTGCAAATTCAGTACGAGAACAGGTAATTTATCAAGTAGGCATTAATCAAATTTCTGCATAAAATAATGATTTAGGCTTAAATTTTTCTATGAATCACCCGACCACATCATTAACAGAACTCCGCACTGCATTAAAACAAATCTGGGGTTATGATGATTTTCGTCCTCCACAGGGAGAAATTGTCCAAAGTTTATTATCCCAAAAAGATGCTTTAATTATTATGCCCACAGGAGGGGGAAAATCAATTTGTTTTCAACTTCCTGCACTCCTAAAAACCGGGTTAACTTTGGTAGTTTCTCCCTTGGTTGCATTAATGGAAAACCAAGTAGAAGAACTCAAACAACGAAATCAAAAAGCTGCTCTTTTACATAGTGAACTACCTACTTATCAACGTCGGGCAACATTGCAAGCTTTAGAAAAACAACAATTAAGATTATTATATTTATCACCAGAAACTTTATTCAGTCCTCCTGTGTGGGAAAGGTTATCTCATCCCCAATTACAAATTAATGGTTTGATATTAGATGAAGCTCATTGTTTAGTACAATGGGGTGATACTTTTCGTCCAGCTTATCGCCGTTTGGGTGCTGTACGTCCAGCTTTATTAAAAACAAAACCACCGGGTACAAAAATTAGTATAGCAGCTTTTACTGCAACTGCTGATCCTGCTGCACAAAAGATAATTTCTGAAGTTTTACAGTTACAAAAACCTGATAGTTATAAACTCAATCCTTACCGGAATAATTTACATCTTAATGTGCGTATTGCTTGGACACCAAAAGGCAGAAAACAACAATTATTAAAGTTCATTAAAAATCACCAAAATCAAGCAGGTTTGATTTATGTGAGAACTCGTAAAGATAGCGAAGAATTAGCAGCATGGTTAACAGAATTAGGGTATAATACTGCTAGTTATCATGCGGGATTAGGTGCTACAGAAAGACGCGCAGTAGAAGCAAGTTGGTTAAATGGAAAAATGCCGTTCGTTGTTTGTACCTGTGCTTTTGGAATGGGGATAAATAAGCCAGATGTCCGTTGGGTGATTCACTTTCAAGCACCACTTTTATTATCGGAATATGTCCAAGAAATTGGACGTGCAGGAAGAGATGGAAAACCTGCGGAAGCGTTAACTTTAATTAGTGAACCAACGGGTTTTTTAGATGCTGAAGATAAGCAAAGACAGCAGTTTTTTGAACAACAAATTTTACAGCAACAACAAAAAGCGCAACAGTTAGCGAAAAAGTTACCAAAACAAGGAGAAGTAACATCTGTAATTAAACAATTTCCTGATGGTGCAACGGCGCTTTCTTTACTTCATAGTAGTGGACAATTACAATGGCTTGATCCTTTTCATTATGCGATTTCTGCAAAGTCGGGAAAACAGCCACAAATGCAATTACAAGCTGCTAAACAGATGAGTGAATATTTGTATAGTAAAAAATGTCGTTGGCAGTTTTTGTTAACTGCTTTTGGTTTTGGGAAAGAAGCGGAAAATTTGCGTTGTGGACATTGTGATAATTGTAAAAAATGATTACTTTATTTGTAATAATTCAGGAGTCAAGAGTCAGGAGTCAGAATATTTAATAAAACCGTAGATTATCACTAGCGTGATTTTTGGCGTAACCTTTAAAAAGCTGACTACTGTCCGCTGATAGCTGAATACTTACCTTTATTTTTGTTGGCGTTTTTGTTGAATATAATTACGAAAGTCATCCATTGTTAATTGATCTAGCCATTGATGACGATCTTTTGTATAATCTCCAAAACCGGATTCAAATCTTAGTAAAAATCTAGCAGCACCACCATAACCTAATTCTTGGATTAGTGCTTGGTAGCCTCTTCTAGAAATTTCACTGGCTTTCATTTTTAAAACTCCTGAATTAACTTTTGATTTTCCATTAACCAATTGACGGGATTAGCTACATTTATTTTAACATCATTAATATAATTCCTTGCTTTTCTTAACAGTCGATCATCTGTCGTCAGAAAGACTGTTACTGGCGCTGGTTCTGCAAATGCTAAATGCAATAGACATCTCCAGAAAAGAAATTATGGAACCTATTTAGGGTTTGCTGAATAAACCTAAAACCTTGATATATCAAAGGTTAGAGGCTGATAAACACAGAAATTAGTGCAAGGGTTTTGAAGGGTATACCGGAAAAAGTGTGCATTTTTTGGGATTTCAAGAGATGGCAAAGAAATTTTCAAATCTCCTCCTGACTCCTGACTCCTGACTCCTATGCCCTCACGGAAAGACTTTCTCAGCAACCCCTATTTATGGGGGCTGGGCGAAGCTTATGGGATATCTAGATGTCTGATTTTTCCGTTAAATTATCGCCCATAAGCTTCGCCCCTACAACTTATGACAAATTAATACATTCTATTGTGGAGATGTCTAATGAATCATATAAAGTAAAACCTAGTCCACATAAAATCTCTGCTCTAGATTCTATATCTTCATTTGACTCAACAAAGATATTTGCTGCACCTAAAAAAGCTAAAATCTGATCACGATTACCAGAATCAGGAATTTTTTGAAGCTCAAACTCTAGAGCATCACTGTTGACTAAGACTAAATCGCCGCGATCGCAATATTCTAGAATTGAGACTACTGCTTCAGTTTCTAACCGAACTCGATACTGTACGGGATCGTCTAAAAGACGGCAGAAACAACAGGAATCCATATAAATAGTCAAAGGTTTACTCAATATCAATAAATCCTCTTTGAATAATTGATAATTGTGAAATTTGTGTTCATTGTAAAAATTATTCAGTAGTCATTAGTCAGTTTTTCAGTGGTTATCCTACTGACTATTGACCACTGATAATTAGTTAAAACTGCCTTAAAAAGCGCAAATCGCTATTATACAAACGGCGAATATCATCAATTTGATGTAAAACCATCGCAAAACGTTCTACACCAAAACCAGCAGCAAAACCACTATAAATCTCTGGATCATAACCCACAGATTTTAATACATTGGGGTCAACCATACCGCAACCCATTACTTCTAACCAGCGCCCATTCCACTGTAAATCAACTTCCGCAGAAGGTTCGGTAAAAGGAAAATAACTAGCGCGGAAACGAATGGGTAAATCACCAAACATCGCTTGTAAAAATATCTTTACCGTGCCTTTCAAATCTGTAAAAGTTAAACCTTCATCCACTGCTAAAAGTTCAATTTGATGGAAAACAGCCGAGTGGGTAGCGTCTACATCGTCTCTGCGGTAAACTCGACCAGGGGCAACAATTTTAAATGGTGGTTCTTCTTTTTCCATGTAGCGAATTTGCACCGATGAGGTGTGAGTCCGCAGTAAATTTCCATCTGGCAAATAGAAAGTATCCTGCATATCACGGGCTGGGTGGTCAGGAGGGGTGTTGAGGGCTTCAAAATTGTAGTAATCTGTTTCCATCTCTGACCCCTGGGCGACAGTGTAACCCATACCGACAAAGATATCTAGAGCTTGGTCAATGATACCATTGAGGGGATGAATGCGACCTTGGGGACGGTAAATACCGGGCATAGTCACATCTAAAGTTTCAGACTCTAGCTGTGCTTGAATTTGGGCAGTTTCTAAAGCGGTGCGTTGCTGGTCAAGACTGTTTTGTAAAGCTTCCTTAACTGTATTGGCGATCGCCCCAATTTTAGGACGTTCCTCCGCACTCATTTGTCCCATGCTGCGTAACAGCGCCCCCAGTTGACCTTTTTTGCCCAAATAGTTAACTCGCAGTTCTTCCAGGCGTTCTAGGGTATCAGCAGCAGCGATCGCTGTTTCTCCTTCCTGCCGTAATACTAAAAGTTGTTCCTCTAAATTGCTAGTCATTCGTGATTAATTATTAGTCAGGGGTCAATCAATTTTAGATTTACGATTTTGGATTTTGGATTTACTCCACCCTAAAATGTGGAGCTTGAGGATTTTAGATTGGCGTTAGCGAAGCGTAGGCAGCGCAGAGAGTATTTTGGATTAATTCTGCCCTGAAAAGGCCGAGTTTATCCCGAAAATTCTCAATCCACAATCTAAAATCCAAAATCTAAAATTTTTCGGTCAGTGGTCAGTAGTCAGTAGTCAGTGGCAAAATACAAACAACCAACAACTGACAAAGGACAATTAACCTTAGCAATGTGCCATAAACCAGTCAATGCCACAAGGTGCAACTTTCCTCTGTTTACAGTTTAGAAGCTAGAGAGCATGAGAAAAGTTTTTTTTGCAGTTGTTACCAAAAACACTGACAACAGACCATGAACTAATTATTAATTACCAATCACCTTTTCCCCAATAACAGATGAAATTACTAATCAGCAACGACGATGGAATTTCCGCTTTAGGTATTCGCACCTTAGCCAACACCCTAGCCGAAGCAGGCCATCAAGTGAGTGTAGTTTGTCCAGATCGAGAGCGATCGGCAACTGGACACGGATTAACCTTACATCAACCAATTCGCGCTGAAATGGTTGAATCCCTGTTTCATCCTGCTGTTAATGCTTGGGCTTGTGACGGTACACCTTCCGATTGTGTAAAATTGGCATTGTGGGCGTTACTCGATTCCCCCCCAGATTTGGTATTATCAGGAATTAACCAAGGTGCGAATTTAGGAACAGAAATTCTTTACTCTGGAACTGTTTCGGCAGCAATGGAAGGTATGATTGAGGGCGTTCCTAGTATTGCTTTGAGTCTCACCAGTCATACACACAAAGACTTTCAGCCAGCTGCCAAATTTGCCAAACTGCTAGTAGACCATCTGGCAGTAGAACCCTTACCAGATTTAATGTTACTTAACGTCAACATTCCCCCAATCTCTTGGGAAGAAATAGCTGGTGTCACTCTCACTCGTCAAGGAGTGCGTCGCTATGTTGACGTTTTCGATAAGCGAGTTGACCCCCGTGGCAAAACTTATTACTGGTTAACTGGAGAAGTTTTAGAAGATGTCGAACCACCACCAGGGTTAAATTTACCCCCACACATTCCCATAGATGTAGAAGTTATCCGTAAAAATTTCATTAGTATTACTCCTTTGCAATACAATCTTACTTATGCCAATGGACTGCATAAATTGTCTACATGGAAATTTAACTTTACTTAAATTTTTCTGTATTTCCAAAGACTCAAGTCTAAATTAAAACCATTACCGTAAAATTTACACTTTAAACTAGAAAAATCAGCAGCATTTTTTTGATTTATCGCCCGCTCAGTCCAGCAACCAACAACCATGTCTAGGATAGAGAATCAATTTACAGTGCAGTTTTGGGGCGTTAGGGGTAGTATCCCCTGTCCTGGTCCACACACCGTCCGTTATGGAGGTAATACCCCTTGTGTTGCCATGCAAGTGGGGGGTAAACGTTTGATTTTTGATTGTGGTACAGGAGTTCACGTTTTGGGACAATCTTTACTGTCCCAAATGCCTGTAGAGGGTCATATCTTCTTTACTCACTCCCATTGGGATCATCTACAGGGGTTTCCATTCTTTACTCCGGCTTTTATCAAAGGAAATAAATTTAATATCTACGGTGCGATCGCCCCCGATGGCTCAACCATTGAGCAACGTCTCAATGACCAAATGCTTCATCCCAACTTCCCTGTACCCTTGCAGATTATGCAGGCTAACTTGAATTTTTATACTGTTAAAGCAGGTGAACCAATTCACATTGAGGACATTACCATAGAAACGACACATTTAAACCATCCAGGTGAAGCCGTAGGATATCGAGTTAACTGGTGTGGTGGAGCAGCCGTTTACATCACAGATACAGAACATTTTCCTGATAGATTAGATGAAAATGTCCTCAGGCTATCACGCAATGCCGATATTTTGATTTATGATTGCACCTACACTGATGAAGAATACTCTTGGGCTAAATCACCAAAAATTGGTTGGGGACATTCTACTTGGCAAGAAGCGGTGAAAATAGCCCAAGCAGCCAATGTGAAAACATTGGTCATTTATCACCATGATCCTGCCCACAATGATGATTTTTTAGATAATGTGGGTAAACAAGCAGCGGAGAAATTTCCTGGTGCAATTATGGCCAGAGAGGGATTAATACTGGATGTTCCTGTATTAGATGCTGTCTCTAAATCATTACCTTTACGTAAGTCATAAAATAATCGTTTAGGTGATAGGTGACTCTTGACAAGTGTGAGAGAGAACAGTTCTTAAATGATGACCGTCATCATTGGACAAGATATAACTTCCCCAAGACGATACTTATTCAAAAATGTTAAAAAAGGTAATTTTTTAGGATAATTACTAATTTGTAATTGGTAAACAAGGTAATGGGTCTGCTAATTTTACACCCTGCACCCCTTACCCTACACCTGCTCCAAGCCTCAAATACGTCTAAAAGGCAGAGGTTGGCAAACGCTGATAACGAAAATAAACCTAAAATCCCTGAATCCAAGTGCTAAATTTGTCTGAGGCTGGTTGTTTTTTTTGGGGGTGTTCTATGTGGGTTGCTGCTTCTACTGAACAGCTACTAACACCAACTGCTGTTGCTCTTGGTAAATTTGATGGTGTTCATCTTGGTCATCAAAGAGTAATTCAACCAATTTTACATTCAACAGTAAGTGATTCTATTAGTTCAAATGGGCGGGGAAATGGGGATAAATTACCAAAATACTCACCAGATCATCCCTCTCAATTATTAACCGTACCATCATCCCCAAACCATACATATTCAACGGTTGTTACCTTTGATCCTCATCCCCAGGAGTTTTTTACTGGTCAACCCCGTGCTTTGTTAACTCCCCTAGATGAAAAAGTCGAACAACTGCGATCGCTAGGTGTAGAACAACTGGTATTATTACCCTTTGATAGAGAATTATCTGCTCTATCACCAGAAGATTTTGTCAAAAAAATCCTTGTCCAAAAACTGCAATGTCAAAAAATCAGTGTTGGGGAAGATTTCTGTTTTGGCAAAAAACGCATGGGTAACGCCAAAGATTTGCAAATTATCGCTGCTCAGTACAATATACCTGTAACAATAGTTCCCATACAAACTGATACAGTAAATTTTCCCAACAATACTGATAATATCCCCAATGATTTCACAGAAGATGGTCGTATTAGCACTTCCTCAATTCGCCAAAGTTTAGAATTAGGAGATATGACTAGAGCAACCCGCTTACTGGGAAGGCCTTATAGTTTAACTGGTGTGGTGATAACAGGGCAAAAATTAGGTAGAACCATTGGTTTTCCTACTGCTAACTTGCAACTTCCAAAAGATAAATTTTTACCCCGTCTGGGAGTTTACGCTGTGCGGGTTGTCATTCACAGTGAAACCCCTGATACCGCTCCTGTGGAAAAATTAGGCGTAAAATTAGGCGTGATGAATATTGGCAACCGTCCCACTGTCAACGGTACATACTCAACAGTAGAAGTACATTTGTTTGATTGGTCTGGTGATTTATACGGTAAAACATTAGTGGTAGAGTTAGTCAAATTTTTACGCCCAGAACAAAAATTTGCTGATATAGAAGCTCTGAAAACCCAAATTCAACTTGACTGCACCATAGCCAAAGAAATTTTAAATAGGACATACTGAATTTGAATAATTACTTGGGAACAATGTATATATTGGTGATTGGTGACTGGTGACTGGTGACTGGGGAAGAAAATTTTAGATTTTAGATTTTAGATTTTAGATTGGAATTAACAAAAACAATCCAAAATCCAAAATCCAAAATTGAATTACCAATTACCAATTACCAATTACCAATTACCAATTACCAATTACCTAAAGAGAATGAGAGAAAAAATTGACGCTTTAACCCAAAATCTGGCTCGTACCATTGTCGGTAAAAATGAAGCTATACGTTTAGTTTTAGTTGCTTTGCTAGGTGGTGGTCATGCTTTATTAGAAGATGTACCTGGTGTTGGTAAAACCCTACTAGCTAAATCTTTAGCGCGTTCTGTAGATGGTAAATTTCAACGTTTACAATGTACCCCCGATTTACTACCAACAGATATCACAGGTACAAATATTTGGAATCCCAAAAGCGGCGAATTTTCTTTTATGGCAGGTCCAGTATTTGCTAATGTCTTATTAGCTGATGAAATTAACCGCGCTACTCCTCGCACCCAGTCAGCTTTGCTGGAAGTGATGGAAGAACATCAGGTGACAGTTGATGGTGTATCCCGTGCTGTTCCGCAACCGTTTTTTGTGATTGCAACTCAAAATCCTGTGGAATATCAAGGAACATTTCCTTTACCAGAAGCACAAATGGATCGGTTTATGTTGTCTTTGAGTTTGGGTTATCCTTCGGAAACAGAAGAACTACAAATGCTGCAAAATCTTCAGGAAGGTGTACAAGTTACTGATTTACAACCTTGTATTACTTTGGAAGAAGTCGCACAATTACGTCAACTTTGTTCCCAGGTAAAAGTAGAAACTTCTTTACAACAATATATTTTAGAATTGGTGCGGACTACTAGACAGGATGAGGAAATTACTTTAGGTGTTAGTCCTCGTGGTAGTGTGGCATTACAAAAAGCTGCCCAAGCATTAGCTTTTATTTTAGGTAGAGAATATGCAATACCTGATGATGTGAAGTTTTTAGCACCTTATGTTTTGAGTCATCGTTTGATTCCTAGAGGGGGAAGGAATGCGAAAACGATAGTTGATAGATTATTGCGATCGGTTGCCATTCCTTAAAGGTAACAGGTGAGCCACTGCGGTGGACGGGTTTCCCGGCATAAAGCAAGTGGCGAACCCCGAAGGAGTGACAGGTAACAGATGTAAAATTTTGTTTTTGTATAGTTACATCTTGCACTTGTTACAACTATAATAAATTTATTATTGGCTGATATGAGAGTTGCTAATTATGCAGAAAATTATTATTAAAAATTTCGCTGCTATTGAATATGCAGAGATTGAAGTTAAGAAAATCTTAGTTTTGATTGGTGAGCAAGCAAGCGGTAAAAGCACAATTGCTAAATTGATTTATTTTTTTCAATCCATAAGAGATGATTTGTTTAGTCAAATTTATCAGGATACACAAAAAGATTATTTTGATATTACTTCTGACCTTATATTTCCTATAAGAGAAAAATTTTACGATTTTTTCGGTTCTACATTTCATTTGCCTGATTTTGAAATAAAATTTTATTACAGTTTTGAGAATGATAAATATCTCAGATTAACCCTTGATGATAGGAAAAAACTTTATCCTAAATTTTTGAACTCCAATTTTTTAAATGAAGATTTTAAATCTTCTGCAAGTAAGATGAAAAAGCTTTTTCAACAGGGTTTAACTACCAATGCTATTCATGAACAATTGGCTTTTGATCAAAACAGAATTAAATATGTTCAAAGACTTTCTAGTTTATTAAATGAATTGTTTGAAATTTATTATACAAATCCGCTATTTGTAATTGCAGGTAGAAATGCAACAGTAAGCTATTCTGATTTTTTTGAAAAGTATTTATTCGCAAGTGTTCAGAATACCATAGAGGGAAATAGAAGAAAAGGGTTTCAACCGAAAGAACAAACTATAGATGAAACTTTAATGTTAAAGTTCATGGAGAGAGTTGGAAAAATCAAAGATAAATTTAAAAAATTTGATAATTTTGAAGGACTAATTGAAATTTATGAAGAAACCACAATCAAGCAAAAATTATATCTAATCAACAATCACATAGCAAGAATCATAAAAGGTGAATACCGCATTGATAACAGAGGAGAAAAAATTGTCTTCAACCAGGAAACAGAGGAATATATTGATCTTTCTAATGCTTCATCAGGACAACAAGAAGTGATAAGAATATTACAAGATATTTTCCTGAATATCCTTGATGATGTAAAAGTATTAAGAATTATAGAAGAACCAGAAGCACATTTATTTCCTATTGCCCAAAAAGAACTCATTGAGTTATTATCTGTAATGGTGAATCATGATCAAGATAATCAACTCATCATTACTACCCATAGTCCTTATATACTCACAGTTTTTAATAATCTCCTATTTGCAAATAGAGTAGTGGAAAAAAATCCCTCCGCAGAATCAGAAGTAGCAGAAATTATCCCTAAAGACTCTTGGTTAAAAGCTGAGGATTTTTCAGCTTATTCATTAGGTAATCAATCTGTTTCTGAAACAACGCATTATTGTCAATCAATTTTTAATGCTGAAAAAGGTACTATTCAACAAAATTATTTGGATACTGTTTCCGAAATTTTGGGTGGTGATTTTCAGACTTTATACAGTGTCCACGCTAGAACTTTTAAAAGAAGATGAGCAAATTTGACGATATTAAAGAACTGCTATCAAATGCGTTTCCTAAGTTTCCTGATATTGTACAAATAGAATTGAGAGCAGAGTTTTCTGTTATAGACTATAAAGGACAATCTTTTATTGTCATCAGTATTGATTTCGATGATAATACATTTATTCTAAAAATCAATGGTGTGGAAACTATAATTAATGGTTTTGATAGCAGCAAATTATTTAATATCATTAATGCTACGGGAGTTGCTTTTATTCCTATTGATGGTAAACAGGGACTTTTAGGATTTGGTAATTCTCATTGTGATTTTGTATTTTTTGATGAAAGTTATTTCTGTTTTGTACAGTTCAAATTAAATGCAACCAGTTTGAGGAAGGTAAACAAAAATAGAGTAGATGCGATTAGACAATTAAAAAATACGGCGTTGCATAATAGAGGGATGAATCGGCGTTTGAAACCGTTGAAAATTCGTTCTAAATTGGGCGAAATCATCCCATGATTCAGCAACGCCAAAAATACTATAGATTTATTTGATGATAAACTAGAAAGGAATTATGCAGGGTTAAATTTAGAAGCTTATGTTTGTACTCCTGAATTTTACCCTAGATAAAATGCCAGTTGGCAAGCATTAGCACAGAATTTTTTAGAAGATTATGGTATTCCACTTTTTGAAAGGAATGATAAAACCTGCAAGTAAATAGAAACTAATGCAACAAATTATAATAAAATCTGTCTAAATATCAGGTATATACAAAAACCAAAATATTCACTTTTACCATAATTCTATTTATGCCTAGTATGTTTAAAGCTAAATCATCCCACAAAAAACTCAAACGCCAACTACTGATAGTCATGCTGATTCTTTTCGGTTGGAGTGTCGCCATAGGATTTATACTAGGTCTAGCCACCAGCACCCAAGCAGCAAACCCTCCGGAAATTGGTACAGTTGACGTAGTACGCGCACAATATAAGTTAGGAAAAGAATTATATATAGAAAACTGTTCAACCTGTCATCTAGCTTTACCACCAGAGGTATTTCCTACCCAAACCTGGAAAAATATCTTGGAAGACTCCCAGCACTATGGCGCAACTATTACGCCCTTAATAGGAATACAACGCAATTTAGTATGGAAATATGTTTCTACCTTTTCCCGTGTGCAACTGCAAGACGAAGAAACACCCTATCGTTTAAACAGATCACGTTATTTTAAAGCTTTACATCCTGGCGTAGAATTACCAAATCCTGTAACAATGGGTAGTTGTGTTAGTTGTCATCCTGGTGCAAATGAATATAATTTCCGCAAACTGACACCAGAGTGGGAAAAATAAATTGGTGATAATAGTTGATAGTTGATAGTTGATTGGGAAACATCAAATTGATTACCCAGTCACCAGTCACCAGTCACCAGTCACCTGTTCTAGTGGCAAAATGATACTATGAAAGAAGTTTAACTATAAGATATGAGTTAAAACCAATCACAAAATCGGGTGATTGGTAAATTTTCATTTCGGTTTTGAGTTGATTCTCATTTTCTACCCATCCACCACCAAAACGGTTGGGTTGAGTTAAGCGTCTATAATTATATAGCTTTTAGCTAAACCTTTAATTTCCATTCCCCTTGTTCTAGTTCTATAAACTGCCATGCTAAAACTATTGTTGGGCGATCCCAACGCTCGTAAACTAAAAAAATACCAGCCTTACATTACAGAAATTAATCTCTTAGAGGAAGAAATTAAAGCACTCTCTGATGATGAATTAAAAAGTAAAACTACTGAGTTTAGACAACGTATATCTAAGGGTGAAAGCCTTGATGATATTCTGCCAGAGGCTTTTGCGGTTGTTCGTGAATCTGCTCGACGGGTGTTAGGATTACGACATTTTGATGTACAGTTACTCGGTGGGGCAATTCTGCATACTGGGCAAATAGCGGAAATGAAAACCGGTGAAGGTAAAACCTTGGTCGCTACCTTACCGAGTTATTTAAATGCCCTCACGGGTAAAGGTGTTCACGTTATTACAGTGAACGATTACCTGGCACGTCGGGACGCGGAATGGATGGGACAGGTTCACCGCTTCTTGGGTTTAAGTGTGGGGCTAATTCAAGCCAGCATGAGTCCCACAGAACGGAAGAAAAACTATGACTGTGATATTACTTATGTAACTAACAGTGAAATCGGTTTTGACTACCTGCGGGATAATATGGCCACTTCTATGGCGGAGGTGGTGCAGCGTCCGTTTAATTATTGTGTTATTGATGAAGTAGATTCGATTCTGATTGATGAAGCACGGACACCGCTAATTATTTCTGGACAGGTCGAAAGACCGACAGAAAAGTATTTACAAGCGGCAGAAATTGCTTTTACTCTTAAAAAAGATGAACATTACGAAGTAGATGAGAAAGCACGTAATGTCCTGTTAACGGATGAAGGTTTTGCAGAAGCGGAAGACCTTTTAAATGTAACTGATTTGTTTGATCCTGAAAATCCTTGGGCGCATTTTGTGTTTAATGCGATTAAAGCTAAGGAACTATTTCTCAAAGACGTGAATTATATTGTCCGTAATGGGGAAGTGGTGATCGTTGATGAATTTACGGGTCGGGTATTACCAGGACGACGTTGGAGTGATGGACTGCACCAAGCTATTGAAGCGAAGGAACGGGTAGATATTCAGCCAGAAACCCAAACTCTGGCAACTATTACCTATCAAAATCTGTTTTTGCTGTATCCCAAGTTGGGAGGAATGACAGGAACAGCGAAGACGGAAGAGGTGGAATTTGAAAAGATTTATAAGTTAGAAGTAAGCATTATTCCTACCAACCGGGTGAGAAAACGCCAAGATTTATCGGATATGGTGTTTAAGACGGAAATAGGTAAATGGCGGGCGATCGCTAAAGAATGTGCGGAAATGCACGAACAAGGTAGACCTGTGTTAGTGGGTACGACCAGCGTGGAAAAATCCGAACTTCTTAGCCGTCTCTTGAAAGAAATAGAAATTCCCCATGAGTTACTGAACGCTAGACCGGAAAACGTGGAACGGGAAGCGGAAATTGTCGCCCAAGCTGGACGCAGAGGGGCTGTAACCATTGCCACCAACATGGCAGGACGGGGTACAGATATCATCCTGGGTGGTAACTCTGAATATATGGCGCGGTTAAAGTTGCGGGAATATTTTATGCCCCGGATCGTGTCCCCAGAAGATGATGAGTTTAGCATTCAACGGGCTTCTGGACTTCCTACCGGTCATGGTGGAGGACAGGGTTTTGTGCCTGGTAAAAAGGTGAAAACTTGGCGTGCTTCCCCGGAAATTTTCCCCACTCAGATATCAAAGGAAACAGAACAACTGTTAAAAGAAGCGGTAGACGTGGCGGTAAAAGCTTACGGTGAAAGAAGTTTACCGGAGTTGGAAGCGGAAGAAAAAATCGCGGTAGCTGCGGAAAAAGCGCCTACTGATGATCCTGTGATTCAAAAATTGCGGGAAGCTTACCAACACATTAAGCATGAGTATGAAGAATTTACCAGTAGTGAACATGATGATGTGGTGAACCGTGGCGGTTTGCACGTTATTGGTACTGAACGCCATGAATCGCGACGCATTGATAACCAGTTACGCGGACGGGCGGGCAGACAAGGAGACCCTGGAACAACGAGATTTTTCCTCAGTTTAGAGGATAACTTGTTAAGGATCTTTGGGGGCGATCGCGTTGCCGGCTTGATGAATGCTTTCCAAGTAGAGGAAGATATGCCTATTGAGTCGGGTATGTTGACTCGCAGTTTGGAAGGCGCACAGAAAAAGGTTGAAACCTATTATTACGACATCCGTAAACAGGTGTTTGAGTATGACGAGGTAATGAATAACCAACGTCGTGCTATTTATGCGGAACGTCGGCGGGTATTGGAAGGTCAAGACCTGAAGGAACAGGTGATTAAATATGCCGAGAAGACGATGGATGACATCGTTGATTATTACATTAACCCTGATTTACCTTCGGAAGAATGGGAGTTAGAGAAGTTGGTGGATAAGGTGAAGGAGTTTGTTTACCTGTTGGCTGATATGCAGTCTAGTCAGTTGGAGGATATGGGAGTACCGGAAATTAAGGCTTTCCTCCATGAACAAGCGCGTATTGCTTATGATATTAAGGAAGCAGAAATTGATCAAATTCAACCGGGTTTGATGCGTCAAGCGGAAAGGTTCTTTATTTTGCAACGCATAGATACTTTGTGGAGAGAACATTTGCAACAAATGGATGCTTTGCGTGAGTCGGTTGGTTTGCGTGGTTATGGACAGAAAGACCCGCTGATTGAGTATAAGAGTGAGGGTTATGAGTTGTTCTTGGATATGATGGTGAATATCCGCCGTGATGTGGTTTATTCGCTGTTTATGTTCCAGCCTCAGCCTCAGCCTACGGTGCAGACTTCGGAGATGGTTTAGGTTTTTTTCACGCAGAGACGCAGAGAGTTGTTTTCTGCGTCTTTTGTTTTAGGAGGAATTAACCACGAAGACGCGAAGAGCGTGAAGGAAGAAGAGGAAGAGGAAGAAAAGAGAAGGTTATTTATTCAGCAAACATTTGCGCTAATCTCATGAAATCAAGTAATCTCAAGTCCCAAAAGATCCCGTTACAAGCAAATTCTCTAGAATCAACAAGACAGGAAATATTAAGAAGGATACAAGCATCTGGCTATCCTCCAAATGGCTTACTTTTAAACTCTAGCTTTTTAGGTAAAAATGGTCAAAATTACGCAGCAGATATTATTGTTTTTTCTCCTGATGCTGTCCTGCATATAGAACCATTATTAGTGGTCAGCATAGCTAAAAATGGCTTTACCTTTAGCTATGAATGGGTAAACTCATTTCAAGACTCAGGAGCAAAAAAAATAATTTGGTTTAATGGTAAAATCTTAAAGCTTTTCTATCTTAATTCTCAAGAAAAATATCAAGAACTTCCTCCATTTTTACCTAATTGGGCTGAAATTAATCAAGAAAATAGTATTTTCAGTCAACATTTCAAATCTAATTTAACTCCTGCTTATGATTTAAAGCAAATTTTATCAGACTTGCATGATCATTTTTATGGTAATAGTAATATTCGCATTCCTTCCCGTTTGGGTACAGAAATTCAAAAAATAATTTTATTGAAAAAATTTGATGAAGAACAACCTCATAACAGAATTAATTTTTATATTGCAGAAAATGAACTACCACAGGGGTTAAATGGTGATAAAATTATACCATCTGATGCTGTTGTCTCAGTCGCAAATCGTCTGCGTAAATTACTTACTCAATATGATTTAGAAAGAAATGAAAAGCAAAAATTAGGAAATTTAGACTTGGATGATCAATCCCTTTATCATGCTGTTTTTCAACTAGAAAGATTATCTTTGAAAAAAACTCCTACAGATGTTTTAGGTGATGCATTAGAAGCATTTAGAGTTTATACAGTTAAAAGAGAAGGAGGTCAGTTTTTTACCCATCGTTATGTAGTAGATTTAGCTTTACATTTAGTAGGATTTACAGGAGAAAAACATCAAACATTAGCAGATATCAGTTGTGGAACTTCTGGTTTTTTACATAGTGCAAAAAACATTATTATTAATAAAGCTCAAGCAGAAAGTATAATTACCGAAGAAGAACAAAATAATTTAGTTAGTGAACTACTTATTGGGTTAGAAGTAGATCAAGACTTGGTGCAGATATCTAACACTTCACCGGAATTTTTTAGCCTACCTAAAATGTTGGTTGAAAGACAAGATAGTTTAGCTCCTTATGGAACTTGGAAAAAGGAAATATCTGAGCGTATTCAACCAAAATCTAGATATTTTATGGTAGGAAATCCCCCCTTTGGTACAAAGATTGTAGTTAAAGATACAGAAACATTAAAAAGATTCTCTTTAGCTTATGCTTGGAAAAAAGCGGGTCATAAATGGCAAAAATCAACCGAAAAAATTGTACCCAGATCACCGGATATTTTATTTATTGAACGCAATTTAGATTTTTTAATTCCCGGAATAGGTAGAATGGTATTAGTTGTACCATATCAAATCCTCAGCGGACCCAAAGAAGGTTTTGTTCGTGAATGGTTAATGACAAATTGTAAAATAATTGCAATTGTTGATTTACCGGAAGATACATTTCAACCCTATACAGGAACAAAAGGATCACTTTTAGTAGTTGAAAAAAGATTGAATCCTAATCCTCAATGGAGAGATGAACTAGATTATCCAATATTTATGGCCTGTCCCCAAAAAATCGGACATGACAGACGGGGAAGACCGATTTTTAAAAATAATGAATCGGCAGAAATAGATGTTGATTTACCTGAAATTTCCACAGCTTATGATGCTTTTTTAGCTGGAAATAATCCCAGTCAAGTATCGGAATTAGCTTTTACTATCTCTTCTCAATTCATCAAAAATAATGCCGATATTCGCTTGAATGCTGCTTATTATCGTCCTTCATCAATAGATTTACGCGATAAGTTAATTACAATTGTTAAGCAGGATTTATCTTTAACAATTACTCCATTAGGAGATTTAGTTAAAGATATTTTTTACCCTGGTAGATTTAAACGTGAATACACAGAAGATTTAGAAAACTCAGTTCCTTTTTTGGGAGGTTCTAATATTACACAACTAATTCCTGTCACAGAAAAAAGAATTTTAAAAGACAGTATTCACTATCAACAATTAGCTTTAAAAGCAGGATGGATTTTAATTACCAGAAGTGGTACTACAGGAATAGTATCAAGTGTGCCTCAAAACTGGGAAGGTTTTGCAGCATCAGAACATATTATTAGAATAATTCCTGATCCTGAAAAGTTGCATCCTGGTTATTTATACGGTTATTTGAAAAGTGAAATTGGACAAAATTTACTCAAAAGTGGGATTTTTGGATCTGTGATTGATGAAATTAATTCTAGTTATATTGCATCAATACCAGTTCTCCATCCTCAAGATAAAAGTTATGCTGATAAAATTGGTGCAAAAATGTATGAAGCTGATCTACTCAGATATCAAGCGTCAATTTTAATTCAAGAAACTACTCAAACAATTGAAAATCTAATAATTTAGATGTGTAGTTACTTATAGTTTATATCCTGCCTTTTTCGTGATAACCTTTAACTACTCTGGTCATGAGTTCTAGTAGTTCATCTAACGTTTGATTACCTTGGATTTGATTACTTCTTTCTAACATTAAAAATGTATTTTGCGGGGTATGTTTACCACCACGATCCAAAGGAATTAAATGACCGGATTGAATTGTTCTTGGTGTATCAATAAGCTGAGAAAATTCAATGGGAATTAATTGTATAGGATCAAGATATATTCCCGGTTTTACGGAATGTTCCAACAGCCAAATAAAGCTATCTTGAATAGAATTATCTGGTAAACTAGGTGATCCATTCATTGATAAAGCTTGTAGAAAATACTTTACTTCAACCAGTGTTGCATCCACTTGTGAAGCATAAAATTTATGTTCTGATGGAAGTTCCCAGCGATTTATTCTATTTCCATCTTTTCCATCTTGCGGCCTACCTGGCACACGACTAGATGTAGGTTTCCAAGGTGCAGAACGTCTCCCTGCATCACGAAATTTTGTGATAATAGCACGAATTTTTTTCTCTTCATATCCTGCTGATAATAATAGTGTTTTAAATAAACTAGAAGTTAACTTGATAAGTTGTGTTACTGCCTCTACAGAAATATTATATTCTTGTACAGCTAATTTTTTGATATTTTCAGAAATTGCCTCTACAGGAAAAACATTGTCTTTGACAGATGAATTTTTAATTTCTGCTATGGTTTTGTCTATTAAATCATTCTCATCTCTATCTTCTAATTTTTTAAATATCTGAACTTTTTTGTTACTTAAATTCTCATCTTTCTTTTTTGCCATAATTGTTACTCATCTTGAAAGTTAAACAAATCAACATAAGAAACATGGAGAAATTCAGAGAGTTTTTCCAAGGTATCGAAAGAAGGTGCATTAATACCACGTTCGATATTACTAATAAACTCAACAGAAACTCCTATTGCTTCAGCTAATTGTTCTTGAGTTAAATTTTTCAATCTACGTATTTGCCTTAATTTACGGCCAAATTTTACTTTGAGATTAGTTTTTGTCAAATCTACTATTTGTAAACAGATAAAAATAATACCGTAGTTTAAATTACTGTAACACGAAGTATAACTACGAGTTTTGCCTAGAAAAGTATATATAGTAAAATAGTCAAGAGGTTTACCCTTGACTGACTTTTATTTTTTAAATAATTTGGTCAAACTTTGACTATAAATAAATATATATATAAAGAATTATTTTACTTACCCCAGTTTCTAGACATCATCTAATAAAACATAATCGCCATTTTCCGCTATTTCTATAAATGCTTTTTCCCAACCTTTTCTTACTTGTTTAACTGGGCGAATAATGAAATGATTTCCTTGAACTTCTATTTCTACTTCTGAGTTAATTCCGCTTTTTTATAACAGTGTTTTAGGAATAAAAACACCTTGCGAATCTCCGATTTTGACAATTTGGATTTTAATAGCTTTGCCCATTGTATGTGATTGAGTAAATATATTATTGTATCACACAAATATTATAATCATGTTATGATATAAAAGTGTATGGAGAAAAGATCCATGACTACTTTAGTGAAAGAATTATTAAGCACATTTGATATTTTACCAGAATCCGAAAGATTAGAAATAGCTGTGGAGATTTTAAAACGGGTTACAAATTTAGACTTTCCACCTTTATCCGATGACGATTTAGTGTGGAATGCTGAAGAACTCTTTTTATAATTATATCAACAAGAAACAGATTATGAGTACCCCTAGACGTGGAGAAGTTTGGCTTGTTGATCTGGGTTACACTGCAAAAGTCAGTCCAACAGTATTTCAAAATTCAAGGAAAAAATATTATGAATGTATCTATTGCTGACCAAATTATTGAACAATTAAAAATAATGCCTCAAGACTTGCAATATCAAGTCCTGGAATTTGCCCGCAGTTTGACAAATTTAAAAATCAAAGGTGTTCCCGGTAAAGAATTACTAAATTTTGCAGGTTCAATACCCAAACAAGATTTACAGCTAATGAGTGAAGCAATAAACCAAGATTGCGAAAAGGTTGACTTTGATGAATGGTAGATACTTGCTCGATACTAATATTATTATTGCTTTCTTTGCTGATGAAATAGCTGTCAAAAACAACCTTTCACAAGCAACTGAAGTTTTCATTCCCAGTATTGCAGTAGGGGAATTGTTTTATGGTGCTAGAAAATCGGGACGTTCAAAAGAGAATATAGAACGTATTGAAGAATTTATCGCCAAAAATACTGTACTTGAATGTAATACACAAACATCTCGAATATATGGTGAAATAAAAAATCAGCTACGTTTAAAAGGTCGTCCCTTACCTGAAAATGATATTTGGATCGCCGCAATGAGTCTTCAATATAATCTAATTTTAGTTACACGCAATGCTCATTTTCAGGGTCTGTATTCTTAGTCACAAAAATAGTCCGTCAAAAAACCATTGTCCGTATAAAATCTTCCTTGTCCATCCCTTCGACTACGCTCAGGACAAGCCTTCCTTGTCTTCCTGGTCTTGCCTTCACAGATCATATTAAAAACCTACCCCTGTGAGGTGGGGTCATCGCACAAAATCGCATTGCTCCCCAACTGTTAACAGAACTGCGGTTAATCGGCAATGCTTTTCCCAACTAGCTCAGTGGGGGTGATAAATTAGGAGAGTCCAGAGAATAAAGCCCACTGCGTCGTCAGCAAGTGGACTATGATTTTAAGAATATATTTTCAACAATTCTATTTGTAATCGCCAATGGTTCAACAGCCGATGTCGCCAACTCAAGAAACTCAAAACCTAGAAAAACCAGCAGAGAAAATCTATTTACCCCGCACCAGCGAATCAGAAACATTAAAAAAAATTCGCCATACCGCTTCTCACGTCATGGCCATGGCCGTACAAAAGCTGTTTCCCAAGGCGCAAGTTACCATTGGTCCGTGGATTGAAAACGGTTTTTATTATGACTTCGATAACCCCGAACCCTTTAGCGATAAGGATTTAAAAGCCATCCAAAAAGAGATGGTGAAGATTATTAACCGCAAACTCCCAGTTATTCGGGAAGAAGTCAACCGCGAAGAAGCAAAAAAACGAATTGAAGCAATTCAAGAACCGTATAAATTAGAAATTCTCGCAGATATTAAAGAAGAACCCATTACCATTTATCATTTAGGTGATCAATGGTGGGATTTGTGCGCGGGTCCCCACGTCGAAAATACCAAGGACATCAACCCCAAAGCGATAGAATTAGAAAGCGTAGCCGGTGCTTATTGGCGCGGAGATGAAACCAAAGCCCAGTTACAACGCATTTACGCTACTGCTTGGGAAACTCCCGAACAACTAGCAGAATATAAACGCCGCAAAGAAGAAGCGTTAAGGCGTGACCATCGTAAACTGGGTAAAGAACTCGGTTTGTTTATTTTCGCCGATCCTGTCGGTCCTGGTTTACCCCTTTGGACTCCTAAAGGTACGCTGTTGAGAAGCATTTTAGAAGACTTCCTGAAAAAAGAACAGTTAAAACGGGGTTATTTACCTGTTGTTACACCTCACATTGCCAGAGTTGATTTATTTAAAACATCGGGACACTGGCAAAAATACAAGGAAGATATGTTTCCGATGATGGCTGAAAATGAGGAAGCTAAAGCCATTGAACAGGGTTTTGTCCTCAAGCCAATGAACTGCCCCTTTCATATCCAAATATACAAGAGTGAATTAAGATCCTATCGGGAATTACCGATGCGTTTGGCGGAATTTGGTACAGTTTACCGCTATGAACAATCGGGAGAACTGGGTGGTTTAACGCGGGTACGTGGTTTTACTGTGGATGATTCCCATTTATTTGTTACTCCTGAACAACTGGATGAGGAATTTTTGAATGTTGTAGATTTGATTTTGACGGTGTTTAGAAGTCTGCAACTGAAGAATTTTAAAGCGAGATTGAGTTTCCGTGATCCAGCCAGTGATAAATATATTGGTGGGGATGAAGTTTGGGATAAAGCGGAAGGTGCGATTCGTCGTGCTGTGCAAGAATTGGGAATGGACTATTTTGAAGGTATTGGGGAAGCGGCTTTTTATGGTCCAAAACTCGATTTTATCTTCAGTGATGCCTTAGATAGAGAATGGCAATTAGGGACGGTGCAGGTAGATTATAATTTACCTGAACGCTTTGATTTAGAATACGTTGCTGAAGATGGTTCGCGTAAACGTCCTGTTATGATTCACCGCGCACCATTTGGATCTTTGGAACGGTTGATAGGGATTTTAATTGAAGAATATGCGGGTGATTTTCCTTTATGGTTAGCACCTGTGCAGATTCGACTTTTACCTGTAGGTGAATTGCAAGTTGATTTTACCAAAGAAGTTGCTGCGAAAATGGTAGCTTTAGGAATTAGAGCCGAAGTTGATTTAAGTGGCGATCGCTTGGGTAAATTGATTCGCAATGCGGAAAAGGATAAAATCCCAGTAATGGCGGTAGTAGGTGCGAAGGAAGTAGAAAGTAATTCTTTGAGTATTCGTACCCGTGCATCTGGGGAGTTGGGAGCGATATCTGTAGATGAAGTTGTGAATAAAATGCAGGAAGCGATTTCTAATTTTAGCAACTTCTAATAATTAGTAGGTTGGGTAGAGCGCAAGCGAAACCCAACATTACAAAAAACCCAACCTATGATTTTTTTGAACTGTGTGATCTCAAAATTTTCCTAAAATTAGATTACGATTATCATCATGCCAGCAAAGGATATTTATCACGATACTTTCAGGAAAGCTCTGGAAAAAGACGATTGGATAATTACAGATGATCCTTTGAAATTAACTTGGGGTAAAAGAGATTTTTTTGTTGATATTGGTGCTAAAAAATTGATAGCCGCACAAAAAGGAGAATTAAAAATTGCGGTTGAAATTAAAAGTTTTGCGGGTATTTCCCAAGCCACAGAATTAGAAAAAGCATTAGGACAATATATATTATATCGCAATATTTTAGAAGAAAAAGAACCTGAACGTTTATTATATTTGGCAATTACAAAATCAACATTTAATGATATATTCTCAGAACCTATTGGTGATTTAGTTATCCATAAAAATCAAATTAAACTGATGATAGTTGATGCCAAAAAGGAGATAATTATCAAATGGATAAATTAACTAATTATCGTCAAATTATTGAAAAAGTCCTCACAGAATATGCTGCTATACCCTATCATTATGGAGATTTAAAAGCCGAAGTAATTATTAGCAAGGACGAAAATCGTTATTTAGTGATTACATCAGGATGGGAAGATGATACTAGAGTTCATGCTTGTATTATTCATATAGATATTATTGATCATAAAATTTGGATTCAAAGTGATAGTACAGAGGATGGAATAGCTTTAGATTTGTTAGCAGCAGGTATTCCTAAAGAAGAGATTGTTTTAGGATTTCATGAACCTAACGTTAGACAATATACAGGATTTGCAGTAGCTTAAATTCTCAATCCTGTTAATCCTTTAATCCTGGACATCCTGATTCTGACAAAAATCAAAATCTAGCTGTAAATTGCTAATCTCTTTTCAGGGCGGGATATTTACCAATAGGGTTTTATTTCTGCAATGGGTAATAGTAAAGTATGGCGTTGCATAATAGAGGGATGAATTGAGGGTTGATACGGTGCATTGTCCATACTGTGGGTCTACTGAGATTAGAAAAAATGGAAAACGCAGAGGTAAACAAAATCACATTTGCGTCAAATGTGGTCGTCAGTTTATAGATGTTTATAGTCCACCAAGAGGATACTCAAATGAAGTGAAACAAGATGCTTAAAATCCTACGTCAATGGGATGGGATTTAGAGCCATAGAACGTACTCAAGGTGTTCATCATACAACTGTAATTTCTTGGGTTAAACAAATTGGTGAGAAATTGCCAGATGCACCACCAATTGAGGAAATACCAGAAGTAGGTGAATTAGATGAATTAGAGACTTTTATTGGCTCAAAAAAAACAAAATTTGGTTGTGGACAGCAGTAAATCACTTTAGTCAAGGGATTTTAGCTTGGGTTTTGGGAGACCACAGTGCGGAAACTTTTCAGCCTTTGTGGGATATTGTTAAACTCTGGCAATGCTATTTTTATGTCACTGATGGATGGAAAGTTTATCCTAGTTTCATTCAACCAGAAGACCATATTGTGAGTAAAACATATATGACTAGAGTTGAAGGAGAAAATACACGTTTACGTCATTATCTAGCACGTCTACATAGAAAGACATTATGTTATTCTAAATCCGTAGATATGCTTAAATATTCAGTTAGATTATTACTTCATTATTTGAAATATAATCAAATACCCGTGTTCAACTAATTCATCCCACACTTATGCAACGCCAAATGTCAATATCATATTCACTATTAAGATAAATCCCTTTTAATAAATGTGTCCATAATACAATTAAACGGCTTTCAACTTCAGCCCTATCCCTACCCGCCAAGATTTCCATCTCCTCAATTAAATGTTCCACATCCAACCCATGAAAATCTCGCGCCTTGAGTTTGAGGATGGTATCTTCTAACCATAGATACTGATCCTGATCATAAAGACCTTCTGTTACTAATTCAATCTCTGTCATGGATTTAATAGATTTAATGTAATAGCGCGATCACCACTTATAACATAACTAAATCTTATAACATCAGCTACATATACCCTTACCAATACTAACCATAGGATTTTTCTAGGTATTTATTCTCTCTATATGTAAAGAGGGTAAAAATTTATAAAGAAATTGTTACAAATTCCAGTACAATGTCATCATTACACAAATAAGTATTTTTCTCTATTGACATGATGGCGGAACAATTTCCTTGGCTGACCGCGATTATTCTCCTCCCTCTCCTTGCATCCTTTCTGATTCCTGTACTACCTGATAAAGACGGTAAACTTGTCCGGTGGTATGCTTTGGGTGTAGGTATCGCTGACTTTGCGTTAATGTGCTATGCTTTCTGGACACATTACAATCCTGCTGATGCGAGTTTCCAACTAATAGAAAATTATGCCTGGATGCCTACCCTGGGACTAAACTGGTCTGTGGCAGTGGATGGTATTTCTGCGCCTTTGGTACTTTTAGCAGGTTTTGTCACCACCCTTTCTATATTTTCAGCTTGGCAAGTTGACCGCAGACCACGCCTATTTTACTTTTTAATGTTGGTGCTATATTCGGCACAAATAGGGGTGTTTGTTGCCAAAGACCTGATGTTATTTTTCATCGCATGGGAAGTAGAACTACTCCCTGTATATCTATTAGTTTCCATTTGGGGTGGTCAAAAACGACGCTACGCCGCAACCAAATTTATACTATATACAGCAGCAGCTTCTATATTTATCTTAGTAGCCGCCCTCGCAATGGGTTTACAAGGTGACGGTGTTCTCAGTTTTGATATCAGTGACTTAGCTACTAAAAGTTATCCTCTCGGTTTACAATTACTGCTTTATGCAGGTTTGTTTGTTGCCTTTGGGGTGAAGTTGGCAATTTTCCCCTTACATACCTGGTTGCCCGATGCCCACGGTGAAGCATCTTCACCTGTATCTATGATTTTGGCAGGTGTGTTACTAAAAATGGGCGGTTATGGTTTGATTCGCCTGAATATGCAGCTTTTACCCGATGCCCATATTTACTTTGCACCAGTTTTAGCTATTCTCGGTGTGGTCAATATTATCTATGGTGCGTTAAACTCCTTTGCCCAAACTAACATGAAACGGCGTTTAGCCTTTTCTTCTATCTCTCACATGGGTTTTGTACTGCTAGGTTTAGCTTCCTTCACCGATTTAGGGATGAATGGGGCTATGTTGCAAATGATATCACATGGTTTAATCGCCTCCGTGTTATTCTTCCTGGCAGGTGTCACCTACGACCGCACCCATACAATGGTGATGAAGGATATGGGTGGTATTGGACAAGCGATGCCTGTGGTGTTTGCGTTGTTTACTATAGGTGCAATGGCATCTCTGGCTTTACCCGGTATGAGTGGTTTTGTGGGTGAACTCTCGGTGTTTGTGGGTGTAACAACCAGCGATGTTTATAGTTCCACTTTCTGCACAGTGACAGTTTTCCTCGCCGCTGTGGGTGTTATCCTCACACCTATTTATCTACTTTCTATGCTGCGTCAGGTATTTTATGGTAAGGATGCAGCATTGATTTGTGATATCAATAATGGAGGTTCGGAAAACCTGGAAGATGAAGGTACTGCTTGTTTTGGTACTGATTGTTTATTACCAGGTCAATCACTTTACACTGATGCTAGACCCCGTGAAGTGTTTATTGCAGCTTGTTTTCTAGTTTTAATTATCGGTATTGGTTTCTATCCTAAAGTGGCGATGCAGATGTATGACGCTACAACTGTGGCTATTAATGCCCAGGTACGTCAATCTTACACTGTGATTTCTGAAACTAAGCCTGGTATTTATGCTGGGTTTGCCAGTCCAAAAATTGCTGATGTTGAGGTCAACTCGGTTTTGGCGACTGTTGAATAAACCTAAGAGGTTGTCTTAAAAGTTTTCGGCGAATATAATTCGCTACTACACAAGCAAAGTCCACCTGCGTGGACTAACGAAAAATTAAGGATTTGAAACCTGCATAGGCAGGTTTTGTCTGTAGTAGATGTGATTTCTAATCGCCCAAGTTAGACTTTTCAAACATCCTCTAATCTTGCGAACGAAATTAAGTTTTTTATTGTTTACTCAACAAAATAGAAAATTTTTGATCATAAATTAATCCCACTACTTTTACTATATTGGTAGTGGGTATTTTTTATAGTGAAGCATTAAATTTAAGTGAAATTAGCTAACTCATCTGATCTTGAGATATCAGATATAATCTGAACTTCAGGTTATCAAGTCAGTAGCTAGTTGCAATTAAATATAAGATGTGAGATGGGCCAGACAGACCGTCAACAGGCTAGAAGCCTGTTCCACTATCTAACAGTTAATTAAGCCTACTTACTTATTTCTATTGAGAGTGGGACAAAATTTGTAATCGGCGATCGCTCTCTTGATATCTAGTCAAAAACATTGATAAAAGAAAGAGTAATCTTAAATTTGATTACCCCTTTTTTTATATCAATTTTGATATCTAGGAAAGCAATTTGTGAGTGTTTTTCTGTGAAATGTGGGTTACGAATTAACTGCCGCCACCACCACTACTTTCACTAATTACTGGAATTACTTCTTCATACTCGTTATGGTATGAGCAGTTTGTACAGTGGTGGGTTACTCTTTTCTTTCCTGTACTGCTAGTCGTTGCAGCAACTAATATTGTAGAATTCCTGTTTAGCGTAAATTTTTCACATTCAGGACATTTTCGATTATTGATTGCTGAAAAGAGGTGTTTGTGCGGCAGCATGATTGAGAGAAAGTGCAATAGTGAAAAATAGAGCAACGCAAAATAGAGACAATCTTCGGATAAGTTTAATCCACATAATTTAACCTATTGAATGTAGTTCAAGAATTATTTATGAAGCGGAAATTTCACAAATCTCCGCACAATAATTAAAAGCTTCTCTATTACTCAAAGTCATAGTATTGAGAGCCAGAAATCAGTTGAACTTGACGCTAACGATGATATCATTGAAATCTTTATCACCACCATTGGTCAAGTCCTCAAATCCGAAGACATTGTTACCTAACATCCGCACATGGTCTACTTTGTCCGAATTTGCACCAAGATACGGGAAGTAAATGGCGGGGTTATTATTGGGGTTGCTATCAAGAAGTTGGTCTGGTGTGCCATTGACAATGAGAAACGGCGCAAATATTGAGCCACCTTCAAACTGACCCGTAAAGCTTGCTTGACCTTGATTGCCCACACTCAGGTTAATACCACCGACACGGTTCTTTACCGCAGCTTCTCCATAACCTGTTTGTCCGGGTAGCAAATCCCCTATACCGTCACCGTTGATATCAATACTACCGTTGGCATCAGCTACACTAAAGAACCCAACAAAGTTGTTATATGCTGCCTCACGGTTAACCGTAAATGTTGCCGTTTGCGTATCTGTTAGCCCACGTAAGTCAAGTACCTCACCTTCCTGCTGGTCTTGTAGATTAGTACCTATAGGTTTATCAGCTTCTGTTCCTAGTTGCATTTGCAACACTGCATCATTGAACTGACCACTCCCAGGACTATCCTCAAAACGCAGGTCAAAGGTGCTGTTACCTACGTCAGAAACTTGCAAGGAGGCAGGAGAGGATAGCAACAATTGTGACAGTGGTACTGTACCATTCCTTAAACCATCGAGAGTGCCGTTTTGTACTAATAGGAGGCGGAAGCGAATACCTGCATCGAGGTCTAGAGTCCGGGTGAGGTTAGTATCAAATCCGTTGGGCGAATTTCCTAAAGTTGAGAAAATACTGCGAGAACGTGACAGCACCGCTTGAGTGTAATTAGAATCGTTGGGCGCAATACCGTCTATAGTTCCTTGATCATCGTCTACAGTAAATAGTCCAATTTCGTTGACAACACTAGGGTAATATTGCCACTTTTGGCAATACCATTGAAACTTCCCGTGATGTAGGTGTTACCAGAACTATCGACAGTAATGCCGTGAGCAAGTCCTAAGTTGACAATTTCATAGACAAAACTATACTTATATTGACAAAAATCAATATATTTTTAGGAAAAAATCAACTACTTGATATATAATACGGTGATATCAAGTATTGAATTGAGACTATTGCCGACGCGAAAACCAAGCAATGATGGTGGTAGTCTTTTTGAGAAACTTAATTGGAACACAATCGCGTCTGGCTAAGGCGTGAAAGTCTACTGAGGGATAACTGCTCCCATGCTCCCGTTGAAGTAGAAAGTAAAGTCTAGTTTTGTCTAGGTTTTATATAGCAGCAGAGTCATAGGATGTACCACCCAATTTCTTTGCCCAGAGGAATTTGCCACTACTATCGAGCTTGGTTATGAACCCATCACTACCACCTGCACTGGTAAGGGTAATGTCTCCGAAAGTAGCAGTATCTGAAAAATATCCTGTGATGTAACTATTACCTGCTCCATCGCTGGCAATACCTTCGCCATAGTCAGTTGCTCATGATAGATATGTATTAGTTGCTAGTAAATTTCTTTTGCCGTTAATTTTTCGGATCAAAGTTTAGTTTGTGGAGTTTCTGCTTGACGACCAGTGATTTTTTCTAACTGCGATCGCATTTCTCTACCAGTTTCTCGCTCGATAAATACCCTTAAGGAGTTCACACTTTTTTCCTGGCTGGTGTCTTGGGGAGTAGTTGATGTATAGTCAAACTCAATTTCTGATACCTTTTTGTTGGGAGTGAGTAGCAAACCAGCAACTCCAAATAGGATCGTGTTGACTATCTTCGCGCCTGTGTTGCCTTTTTCATCTTCACGATATTGAATTCTACCCACGCTAGTCGGGGTAATCTGTACGGTACGAGTAGATTTTTTATCGTTAATAATTTCCAGTTCTTTGCCAGTTTCTTGGTAAATGGTAATGCCTGTACCATTGACAGTAATCTTACAAAGTCCTCGGCTTTCTACCTCATTATTTTTAAATATGCAATCACCTATTTTGCCGGCTCGATCATCCAAGGCTATAGGCGTTTCATATCCTTGACATTGGGAATTGAGGGGAAAGCGAGAACATAGCTGGTATAGCTTTCTTGCATCCAACCCATGAGCAGTGGGTACAAATACTGCCTCAACTAGCAGCAAGGGAATAAATACAATCCCTAAGAATTTACTTTTTTGCATAATTTTCTGTGTTCTATTTGGAATTGTTTACAATCTGTCTCTGCTACCCAGATTTTTTTCTTCGGTGTCTGCAATATTGAGAATTTCTATGATGTCTTTACGCGCCAAATCCGGATCTTTGTTTAGAAGCCCAACCGCTTGATATGTCATTAACTTTGCTTTACAATTGCTTGGTTTTTTCCCCATCTGGAGGTGTTTTAGCAATTCGAGAAAAAGACATTACGAGAATAAAATCATTGTTACCAATTTTTCCAACTTCTGGCACGATAAATCCATTTTGAGTCCGATTACCGTCAACTCCAGCTAAATATTGCAATAGTCCCATCTTTTTGGAATTCATAATTCATCCCTAAGCGATCCAAGAAGGCTGTAACCGGGGAAGGTTTGGTTTGAGCAAATGCCTGAGTTGATAACGAAGCCATAATTGTAACCGTAGCAACAGAGGTTGAGATAAAGTGCTTCATGGTCTTTTCCGTCGTCTTTGAGGAATATACTTAATATCACTGATGTCTATTAACTATTTCTAGTTCAGTTTCGGTTCACTATAATACTGATCTAAAATTGAGCTTGACAGATTTAGCACAAGCCCCTAATAATCTCTCATGCCTAGTCTCAAACTCTCAGTTACCGGACTGCACATCATCAAACAGGCTCGGAAAGAAAAGGATGGACGATTGATAATCCTTTTTGGTTAGAAACTGCGAGTCAAATTCTCGAACCCGGACGGAACTGGGAAAATGCGGAAGTTTTTGCAAATAGTATATCTTTACCTGGAAACGTTTTCTATCACAATTTTCCGTTATGGGGGTGACTGGAGTGATGAGATTTGAGGGGGGCAACCTCAAAAATGGTAAAGTTACTATGGTTATGGTACGTCGTGATTGTAATTCCGGTGAGTTTGTGTTTAGCCCAAGCGATCGCTCTCTAAAATGTCAGTTTTAGTGTTAAATTAGCCTTTTCCATGAGATGCTATTTTATTGATTAATAAATATCGGCAAATGTCTACTATTTCTACTGTTACTGTTAAGGTCCCTGCTACTACTGCTAATTTAGGTCCTGGTTTTGACTGCATCGGTGCGGCTTTGCAACTGCACAATGAATTTAAGTTTACTCGCAATGATGGCGGTTTGGTGATTCAGGTTTCTGGGACGGAAGCGGATAAGGTGCAAACTGATGAAAGTAATCTGCTTTATCAGGCTTTTGTCAAGTTATATGAATATATCCAGGAAAAACCGCCTTCTGTGAAAATTGAGATTAAGTTGGGTGTACCCTTAGCCAGAGGTTTGGGAAGTTCTGCTACTGCTATTGTGGGTGGTTTGGTTGCTGGTAATGCGTTAGCGGGTTCGCCGTTGTCTGATGTGCAGGTAATGGAATTGGCGATCGCAATGGAAGGACATCCTGATAATGTTGTTCCTGCTTTTTTGGGTGGATGTCGTTTAGCGGCCACTGGTTTGAATGGTTGGAAAATTTGTGATCTGACTTGGCACAAAGATATTATACCTGTGGTGGCAATTCCTGATTTTGAGTTATCAACTTCGGAAGCACGTAAGGTTTTACCTACGGAAATAAGTCGGGCTGATGCGATTTTTAATGCTGCTCATTTGGGTTTGTTGTTGCGGGCTTTGGCAACGAGTAGGGAAGAATGGCTAAAAGCTGCTTTGCAAGATAAATTACATCAACCCTATCGTAAGGCTTTGATTCCTGGTTATGATAATGTAGAAACTTCTGCTTTAGCTGCTGGTGCTTATGGAATGGTTATTAGTGGTGCAGGACCTACGCTTTTAGCTTTGACTGATAATTTACATACACAAGCTGTAGTAACTGCGATGGCTAATGCTTGGAAGCAAGAGGGAATTACTTCTCATGTGCGATCGCTTCCCATTGATGTGCAAGGGGCAGTTATTTTGTAAGCGGTGATTTTTTGACACTCTGCGTCCTAAAGGATCGCAGATTCTTTAGATCCCTTGCGGTGTCTAACAAGCGAGGTGGTTCTCTCCCTAGCCTGGATTTTTCATTTTCTTAAATAAAGATTCATATTGCTGTGTTGCTGCTGCTGATAATGGGATAATAAATTCGCTTTTCTCCAACAATTCCTGATTAGTTAATAATAGGTTTTGTAATGGTTGGGAAATATCAGAGGCAGCAATATTTGTGGTAATAGGCGTGTTCGTTTTAGTCAATATAGTAATTTCCTTAGCTATATTTGGTTGCCAACAAAAATTAATCCATTCGGATGATAAATTGCTTTGCTCAACTCCTGCTGGTTTTACCCATAAGTCAGCCCAAATTGCTGTTCCTGATTGGGGAATTATAGCATTAAGTTTAGGATAACGACTGAGTATGGGTATAACATCATTTGACCACCCCACAGCTAACCAAGTATCTCCCATGATTAGCGGTTCTAGGTAGGTAGTAGAATCATAGAATTTAACTTGTTGATTTAAGGTTTTTAATTCTGTTTCTAAATCGGAAATTTCTGCAAGATTTTCTGTATTGTAGGATTTTCCGAGTTTCTTTAAAACTAACCCAATTACTTCTCTAGGATGGTTTAGTAGGGAAATGCGCGATCGCAACTCACTGCGCCATAAATCACTCCAATCTTTTGGTTGCCAATCAAATTGTTGCAACTTTTCCCGATTATAAACAATTACTGTATTACCCCAGCGATAAGGTGCAGCCCAAACCTTACCTTGTGGATCTATATTTCCTTGATCATCCCTTTTTACCGGTTGTTGCCATTTTGGATTTAAAGTTGACCATTGTTTAATTTTTTCTGTTTCCAATGGTTGAATTAATTTCTGTTCAATAGCTGCTTTTAGCCAATAATCTCCTAATGTTACTAAGTCAGATTTAGTAACTTTTTGATTTTGCCTAAATGGAATCAAACGACTCCATCCTTCTTTGTTATTAGCGTCTGGTTGTTGCCAAGTTTGTAACTGTTTAAATAAATCATAAATTTGATTAACAGGGACAAACTTGAAATTTACCTCTGACTGTACAGTTTTGCGAAATTGATTAACCACGTAGCCTGGTATAGAACCCTTTAATAGCTGCACATTGAATTGCGCCTGGTTCTGGCTATTACAACCCATTAGCATTTGGGAAACTACGAACCCGCTTGTACCTAGTAAAAAAAACCGTCGATCCATTTATTTTCAACTCTAGGGCTATCAACATAATCTTAACCATAGGAGCAAAATTTGCTAAGAAAATAACAATATCTCACTCCTGTATCTTTAGAAACCGATGATAACAAATTGTAACTGATTATTAGCAGGACTTACGCAAAATAGAACAAAAGTAGGGGTAATTCATGAATTACCCCTACACAAGAATCAGTTTTTAGTACAATCTTGCGTATAGCAATATTTACATCTTGTAACTTTCCCATCAGTGTTGGTGAGCAATGCCGCCTAATACTTCAATTTATTAATAAATATTTGAGTGATATGGATAGATTTTATTGATGTACATATATAATTAATAATCTCTTTCACAACCTACCAAGAAAAATATCAAAGATTAAATAAATCATAAGTATTTTTAACATTGCCAGTAAATTGAATAACATAGAAACACTATTTGGGAATAAAGGTATTAAATGGACTCACTGCAAACACAGATACTGACTTTGAGCCAGAAAGTAGATGCTCTATACCAGGTGATTGAAAACCTTGACAGGAAACTGTCTCAGGGTTTGACTGATTGCTTTTTAGAGCAAAAACAGCCAAAAGATAATTATCTAGAAAATCATGAAGTTGAAATGTTCAACTTCAAACCACAGATTACTTTCAATTCTAATTTGGAACATAAGGATGTGTTAATAGATGGCATTTATCCAGATATGAATATGCAAGCTGGAGATAGGCAAATAACACCAGAAATTCAAATCCAACGACTAACAGCACAATTAACAGCGGCATATAATCGTATTGCTGCTTTAGAAGAACAATTAATGCGACAACGAATTTATTAATTGTGTCATTTGGGCTTCAATGGCTGTTAAAAGTTGTTCTTGCAGCCAATTTTGACTGAGATAGGCCGCTAGACACGCTGCTCCAGCACCAACACCTTCTTTGACAAAACCCTGCTCATAAGCTTGGAGTTGGGGATAACGAGAATTAGCAAAACTTAATTGTGTAGCTAGTAGGGGAGGAGTGATTTTACCCCAACTAAAGTTGTTTTTACCCAAGCTGAGGGCTAAGTCAACTGTAGCCCCGGTAGTGTCTTCTGCAACCCAACGAGTTGTACCAACAACTATTGCTTCTGGTTGCCAAGATAAAGAGTAAGCTTGAGCGATCGCTTGCAGTAAAGCATAAACAGCCAGCATTTGTGTACCACCAGCCAGCAAAACCCCACAACGCCGACTAGCAGCGATCGCCATCCCAGCTACCACTACTTGCATGGGATCACCTACTGCGGCCACCAGTTCCAGAGGATCTGTAAAATTGTGTCGGTTTTCCAAACCTGCTTGTACTACAGCCCACTTTTGTGCATGATTACAAACAGGATGACTACTATTAACTTTTCCAGCCGCATCAATACCTAAACCAGTTAAAATTGCCAAAGCAGTTGTAGTACCACCCACCACACACTCACTTAAAATTAGATATCCCTGAGAGTGTTTAGCACCGAGTTGATCACCCCAAAGTAAACCTTGTTCCAGCAAATGTTTAACTGTGGCTATTTCCATAGCTGCACCTGTGCTTAAACACCTAGCAGTCGTGCCTCCCAAATCAATTAATGGTACAGCCGGAATCAAAGGTAAACCCGCATTAAACAAATAAACTGGTATTTTTAGTTCTTCCACCACAGCACGAGAAATTAGCACCGGGGAAGCGCCAGCAGTCAAAGGTGGTAAGGGATATTGAGGCTGATGTGCTGCACCATAATACAAAAATTCCGCATCAGCACAAGCAGTATATTTTCTATCCTCTGGAGTCAAACCAGCAGCAGAAATACCAGGAATCAAACAAGTTTCTGTAAAACCTAAAACACAGGCAAAAATAGGTAAACTACCATAATAACGTTTGAGCCATGCTTCACCCTGTTCAATTTGGGTATAAATTTTAATCATTGTCATTAGGAACAGGGAATAGGGAACAGGGAAGAGACAGGAGTTTATGAATTATCAATTATCAATTATCAATTATCAATTATTAATTAACCTTCATAATCCAACAAGATTTGTACCCAACGTGGGGGACGGGGGATAGGATTTCCCAGACGATTCAAAAGTAACCATGCTACCAGATGTACCACAAACAAATAAATCAAGTTGTTGAATGCAATCAAAAGCATCCCCCCCACCTGAACAACAAACACATTGGGAGTTGCTAATATTTGCAGTTTCAGGAATATCCATTCAATAATTTCTGTCACCTGGTTAATCACATAAACCCACAAATCTTCACCAGATAAAACCGACAGTAACCACAGTCGGAAAAACACACCCAAAGTACCCAGGAGCATACCTAAAGTAATTGACACAATCCAAGGTACACGACGATGCCAAGTTGCCCCTAAAAGTACACCCATCAAACCAAAAGGCATCACGAATAACATACTGCGAACAGGTCCCATCAGCACCGCCAACAGTAAACCAGATGTTACCGCAGCCATCCAGGCAGCACGTTTACCCCAGCGCAAATAAACTAAAGCAATGGGTAAAGGGAAAAACATCCGTAAAACCGGACCCAAAGGAAAATAAAAATTAATAAACCAAATTAAACTAGCTGTACTGGCTAAAAATGCCGTTTCCACCATCCTCAAAGGAGCATCAACTTTAAGTTGGGGACGCTTTAAGTGTTGGTGTATATCTGGCTGATTACCAGGGTTTGATGATTCAGGTGATGAATCTTCTCCCGGTTCATCTGGCATAGAATCTAAAATACTCATATCATGTTTGTTTTAACACCTATCATATCTGTTTTGCTTGGTGATTGGTGATTGGTGATTGGTGACTGGGAAAATACAAATAATTTCCCCCTGCTCCCTGCTCCCTGCTCCCTGCTCCCTGTTCCCTGCTCCCTGTTCCCTGTTCCCTGCTCCCTGTTCCCTATTCCCTATTCCCTATTCCCTATTCCCTATTAAATGATCATTTTTTCCAAAGCTACTACATCAGGGATACACATTACATCTTGTTCCCGGATAATCAAGCCTTTTTTTTCTAACCTTGTCAGTACGCGTGTAACTGTTTCCCGTGCCAGTCCACTCAAACTGCTCAATTCTCGATGAGGTAAATTAGGAATTTCTGTACCTGTTTCTCCTATCTTACCCTGTCCCTCTGCTAAAAATAGCAAAGTATCTGCTACCCGTGATTGACTATCTGATTCTCGCAGACGCAAACGACGATTTACTTGTCTTAATCGTCGCGCCATTAATTGGGATAATCTCATTCCCGCTAAAGGTTCTGTTTGCAACAATTTGACAAAATCTTGAGCAGGCATACTGCCTATCATGGTTGGGGTAAGAGTTATGACATCAGTGGAACGGGGAACTTCATCTAGTGCCGCCATTTCTCCAAATAATTCCCCATGCCCAATAATGTTTAGTGTTACCTCTTTTCCTTCTAAATTGTATGTACGGATTTTTACCCATCCCTCTAAAATAAAATATACTGAACCACCCCAGTCATTTTCTAGCAGGATCACTTGGTTGGCTGGGTGGGTACGGGTAACAAGATTGGTGAGGGCTGTTTCTACAATAGATTCAGGCAACCCTTGAAAAAAGGGTGCTGAAGTGATCAAGTTTTGAGCGGATGTCTGCAAGCTATATCGGTCTTCCATTAGGACATATTTATTTAAGCTGCTATGAACAGAACAAGTAAGATCGGTGTTTTTAGCCTTACCTATCAAATTATTACAGCCGCTTTCAAAGAGGAGACTAAACTATGTTACACAAGAAAACGACAAATAATTTTTTCTCAACAATTTTTACTTTCCCTTAGTATTTGCTGATTAAATACACCAGGCTTAACCCCCCTGTCACCAATACCACGAATTTGATTTTACCTTAACCTAACGCAAAATTTGGCAAACTACCTAAAAACACAGCTAATCATCTAGATCAAGTTGCATCTCTGAGTGATTCATAACATAATTGCCGTCAGAAGTACGAGCAATAAATTTGGTTACTCAGTGCTTTCGTAAACTTAATTACCATAAACATCACAGTACATTTCTAGCTAAGGTAATTTAACGTGACTTCCCGTAAAGATGAAATTCACAAACTGATTGCAGATATTGACAACTTGCTTGTCAATAGTGGTAATCCCCTATCAAAACTGCTGTCTGGTCAGGGACAAGAAGAGAGAGATGTTTTACAGCGAGTGCGTGAGTTTCTTGTCAAACTCAATGAAAGTGAGACACCAGAAGAAACTCCTGTGGAGCAATCACAGACACAACCACTGTCATCTTTGTTGGCGCGATATGTGGAGCAGGAGCATAACCAAGCTGGATCAAAGTCTTATCAATCCCAACAGCCACAGGCTAATTTTACCGCAGAACAATTAAAAGATGAAATTTTGGTTGTGCTTCAACCTTTGCAGGCAGAATTATCAAGTCTGTTGCAAGAAAGAGCTTCTCTTGTCCAGGAAATTAGACAGCTAGAGCAAAAGCGACTGCAAAACTATTCCTTAACACAGCAGTTAGCCACCCAAGAGCAGATAATTAGCGAATTTTTACAAGTGCTAATCAGTCGTTTAGTGCCAAATTTAATTCCATATTTAACAAGAAATGCAGCTAATTCTTCTAGTTTGACTACAGGTGAAACTAAGCAAGAAGTCAGCAACTCTGCTATTCAACCTGTTGTGGAATCCGTCGAAGGGTTAGAAAGGTTAGCTAGTTTGGCCAAGGAGTTGGATCAACGTTTACTATCACTAGATGGAACTGTTAACGTTATCTTTGAGGCATTAGAGCGTAACATTAACACTTATTATCAGTCTTTATCCCAAGCACTGGCAAGAATGCACAGTCAGGGGTTGCAAGGTGAACAGTTGATGGCAAATTTTCTGAATAATTTGCATCAGACTTTACAAATACAATCTCCAGATGCTCCACCTTTAACCTTTGGGTTAGATTCTGCAACAGAAGTACAACCTGTTTCTTCTGTTGCTGAGGAATTAATTCAGGATACTGTGACTGCGGACACTCAAGAACCTGAGATTGTGGAAAATCTGGAAGCAGTGCTTTCACAACTGACTGCACAACCAGCACCAGTTTCAGCAGTTGATAGTTTTATTAGTTCTAATATTAGTTCTAATATTAGTTCTGATGAAACTCCATCAGAGAATGGGGAGGAATTAATTCAGGATACTGTGACTGCGGACACTCAAGAACCTGAGATTGTGGAAAATCTGGAAGCAGTGCTTTCACAACTGACTGCACAACCAGCACCAGTTTCAGCAGTTGATAGTTTTATTAGTTCTAATATTAGTTCTAATATTAGTTCTGATGAAACTCCATCAGAGAATGGGGAGGAATTAATTCAGGATACTGTGACTGCGGACACTCAAGAACCTGAGATTGTGGAAAATCTGGAAGCAGTGCTTTCACAATTGACTGCACAACCAGCACCAGTTTCAGCAGTTGATAGTTTTATTAGTTCTAATATTAGTTCTAATATTAGTTCTGATGAAACTCCATCAGAGAATGGGGAGGAATTAATTCAGGATACTGTGACTGCGGACACTCAAGAACCTGAGATTGTGGAGAATTTGGAAGCAGTGCTGTTACAACTGAGGTCAGATGAGATTTCAAGTTCAGTTGCTGCTTCTTTTACCACCCCTGATGAAACTCACTCAGAGAGTATTGATGAAGTAGATGAACTTTATGCGAGTTTGTTTGGTGGTGCAGATAGGATTAAATCAACAAAATCGACTACAGAATCTACTGCTGTGCCAGTGGTGACAAGTGAGGTAAATAACACTGCTGAGATTAGTGAAAGTATGTCAGCATCACCAATTATTCCAGAAGCACAAGAAGAAGCACAAGAGCTTAATGTGCAGGTGTCGTCAGAAAGTGTAGAGCAAGAGGATTTAAATATTTTTGAGCAGAGTAACAATTTTCCACCTGAAAATGCGGCTATGGTTGTAGAAACCACAGAGCCAGCATCATCTGATTTATGGGAAAAATCCTTGTTGCCAGAGGATACGCAATCACAAGCTGAATTTGCCAGCACTCCTACATTACTGAACTTTCATCCAGATAGTAGTGATACAATCACAGTGCTGACGGACTTGTTAGTTGATGTCTTCGGTGAAGAACAAGTTACAGAAGCTTTAGCTGTTGATGATCATCCAGACACGACAGAACTAGAGACTCCCATAGTTAGCTCTGCTGTAGAGGAATCGACAGAGACACAAAATTTAGCATCTGCTTACATTCTGGCTTCACCACAGGAAAATTTACTATCTATAGATAACACGGATACAGAGACGCAAGGTATACCGAATATTGTTTTAGATGAAGCGCAGTTGCAACAATTGGATCGAGATTTAACCAATTTTGATTGGCGGTTAAATTCTGAATCGCAACAGACAACGAATGTAGAAAGTTTGCAGGATTCGGTATCTGAAGGTCAGAATATTCTCCAGGATATCCTGGATACAGGAATGCAGTTGATGGAATCTCCTAGCAGCACAGCAACAGAAAATATCCCATTAGCTGCTGTTTCTAATGTGAATAGTCCGCAAAGTCCGCAAACTGAAAAAAAAAAGGAAGTCACAAATTCTGCACCAGAAGTTGCTTTGCTGGGCGATGAAAAGTTAAGTGATAATTCTGTGTTGAGAGTCAACGACCCAAACTTTGTTTGGTATTTAGGAATTGATTTGGGTACAACTGGGATTTCTGCGGCGTTGTTGAATCGTTCGCAGTTGGTTGTGTATCCGATCTACTGGTCAACAGAAAATCCATCAGGTAACACTGCTTTTGAGCAATCTTTTCGTTTACCGGCAGAAGTTTATTTACCTACGGCTTCCATACCTCATTCAGACGCAGAAAGCAGAGAAAATAGAGAGCAGACAACACCTGCGGCGGTGGCACAGGATCAAACTCACTCCACAACAGCACCGAAACAAAATCTTTACTCTGCTCATTTAAAGCCTTTTTTAGACATAGGGATTCCTTATAGAACTACGCAGCAAAAATGGGAACCTGTATTGCAGTTAAATGAATTTTCCGCAGGTCCTTTGATTTGGGTGGTGCGATCGCTCTCTAAATTACTGTTAACTCTCAAATCGGATCAAACAAGTACAACTCCAGCTTTAATTGCTCATGCTGTGGGGATAGATACTCAAGTTTTCTCTGAGATTATGAATAATATTGCCGGTGTTGTTTGTAGTTGTCCTTCTAGTTGGTCTGAACAATATCGTTTTAATGTGCGGGAAGCAATACTGGCTAGTCAGCTTGTTTCCCATCCCCAAGAGATATTTTTTGTGGAGGAGGCGATCGCTAGTTTGCTGCCAGAACTTAATCCTAACAATTCTCCTTCAGTACAGTTGCATGACAATCAAGGTTTGCGTCCTTTAAAAACCAGTGAAAATTTCCATGGGGGTACAACCCTGGCTCTAAATATTGGTGCTACTGCTACAGAGATGGCATTGGTTGATTTACCGACAGATTTGAGCCAATTAACATACAGAGATTTTATGCTTCACAGTTTTGCCTATGCTGGTAAGGCTATGGAGCAGGATATTATTTGTCAGTTGCTACTACCACCAAAATCTCGCCAACCCCGTGGGAGGTCAAAAGCTAACAGTAGCATTTCTAGTAGTAATCCTTGGCATTGGCAACCCTCAATTCCTGGTTTAGACCAGATACAATGGTCTAGTTTGAGTTTGGAAGCGTTAGAACTACCACGAGTTGGAGAACCGGATCTACTTTCCCGCATCCGCTTCCAGCAAAAGTTAGAAAGTTCTTTGTTGGGACAAGGATTGTTAGATGCTGCTCTGGCTCTGAAGCTGATTTTGCAACATCAAGAATCTTTCACTCTGGAGTTAGCAGATCAGTGCTGGATATTGCAGCGACGAGATTTGGAAACTCAGGTTTTTGTCCCCTACATACGTCGTCTCAACCGGGAACTGAATAAATTATTAGTAGCTCGTGGTATTCCTACGGAAGCTGTTGATCAGACAATTATTTCTGGTGGGGTGGCTGCTATTGCTACAGTCAACCGTTGGTTAAGACAAAAACTTCCCAATGCCAAAATTATTCAGGATTTATATCTGGGTGAAAATGGCGCTCCTAAATGTAGTCGGGTGGCTTATGGGTTGGCTACCTTACCTCTACATCCCCAGGTTTTAGAAGTACCTAAACAACAGTATACAGATTACTTCTTGTTTTCGGAATTGCTGAAAATTTTACCGCATAGCTCAGGTGGTGAAACTATGCGTTCTCTATCTTTTGGTGAAATTCTGCAATTGTTTGAGAATCGTGGCATCAATACCCGCATTTGTCAACAGCGTTTGCTGGCTTTTTTGGAAGGTGAACTACCTGCTGGTTTAATACCTACTGCTGCTGAAATCTTACCAGAACCAGATGATAAACTTCTTTCAGGGCAAACATCTTTAAATTCTCTATGGTTAGCAAAAACTTCTCAGGAAAATCCTGATTATCAGGCGATCGCCTCTGCACCATTGTTTCAAAAACAAGGAAATCTCACATATCGTCCCAATTCTCAACAACTTCTATTGTTGCGTCGTTATCTGGATGCTATCAAAGCTAGTTCTTTACAATCACTAAAAGAACCTTTAGCGGTTAACTTGATCTCAACTGTTAGCCAATAAATAGGGTTTGCTGAGAAAGTTTTTTCGTGGAGAAAGGAAACAGGGAGGAAAATTTTAGATTTTAGATTTTAGATTTTAGATTGGAGATAACAAAAACAATCCAAAATCCTTGCATCCAAAATCCAAAATTAATAACTCCTGACTCCTGTAAGGGCGTTCGCGAAGCGTGCTGGAAGCATCAGCATTCGGGCGATCAATTCTCAATTTTGATCACAGGTTATTTTCCTGTAAGGGCGAAGCATTCGGGCGATCAATTCTCAATTTTGATCACAGGTTATTTTCCTGTAAGGGCGAAGCATTCGGGCGATCAATTCTCAATTTTGATCACAGGTTATTTTCCGAATGCTTCGCCCCTACTTCGCCCCTACGACTCCTGAATTTTTACACTTTGACTTTTGAATTGCAATTATCCTTTAACACCGCTACCTGTATCTGTGGGGACAATAAACCTTTGTAAAAAGAGAAATAACAGCAAAACTGGAGCAATTGAAATTACAGATCCAGCTGCTACTAATCGCCAATCTAAGGAAAATGTACCTGCTAATTTAGCCACTCCCAAGGGTAAAGTATATAAACTCTCATCTTGGATAACAATTAACGGCCATAAAAAGTCACTCCAAGCACCAATAAATACAAAAATAGCCAGAGTTATTAGTGCTGGTTTAATAGCGGGTAACATCACAAACCACCATAATCCTAACTCAGAACTACCATCCATGCGGGCGGCTTCTTCTATTTCTTTAGGCACTCCCATAAAAGCTTGTCTTAATAAAAAAATGCCAAAAGCAGAAGCTAAACTGGGAAAAATCATTCCTAAATAACTATTTGTTAACCCTAACTGCACTATCAAAATATATAAGGGAATCATGACTATTTGAAAGGGAATCATAATTGTAGAAACAATCGCAATAAAAATTCCATTCCGTCCTAAAAATGATAATCTGGCTAAAGGATAAGCGGCTAAAGAACAAAACATTAAATTCAAAATTACAGTCAATACAGATACCAAAATACTATTATATAAATATTGCCCAAAAGGTAAAGATTGCCAAACACGAGAGAAATTATTTAAAGTCGGTTGAATGGGTAATAACTGGGGTGGAGACTGTAAAAGATTTTCGGTGGGTGATTTTAAGGCTGTACTAATGAGCCATAATAAGGGAAACAGGGTGAGGAGTGCGATCGCTGTCAATAATCCGTATATGATGAAGATTTGTCGGTTTGATTTTTGGATGTTCATATTTTTTCTCACTCAAAGACGCAAAGTAATAAGAATTAAGTACCTGGGCAAAATTAATTTAACATTTTTGGAACAAACAAAAATCCCTGTATTCCTTATCTGTTCCCTGTTCCCTGTTCCCTGTTCCCTCTCCCAAATATAAAATTTATTTTGCACGACTACTTATCTGTTATGCTGCTTTTGATATTGATTAAACTAACCGCAAAGTACGCAAAGTACACAAAGGAAGAAAAGAAGTCTTCTTTAGGGTTGAAGGTAGGAGTTCAGTTTTTGGACTAAGCATATGAAGAATACCCTAAATATTGTACTTTTTTTGGTAATATGTTTGACGGTAGTAAGTGTAAGTTATTTGGGACAAGCAACTATGATATCACCACCACAACTATTAACAGATCCATTTTTACAACTACCAACAGAAAATTCTGTGCGTGTAGTTTGGTTTACTGAGTTTGCCGGTGATAAACATTTGGTTGTTTACGGTGATAAATTTGATAGAAATTCAATTGCAAAAACTACTAAACTTAGTCGTGTTCGGGAAGATCAAGGGTCAAGAGTAGCAGATCAAAAGGCAAATGGGCAAGTTTATGAACAACCTGTAAAAAGAGATATTTGGCGACATGAAGCTGAAGTTACTGGTTTAACTCCTAATCTACGAGTTCCCTATTTTGTCACCAGTATACGAGAAGATGGGAAAAAGGTTAATAGTGAGGTTTTTACTCTTGCATCTACTCCAAAACCCGGTACACCGTTAAAAGTTCTCCTCACATCTGATCATCAATTAAAACCAATGACAGCAGCAAATTTACAAAAAGTTGTGGAAACTGTGGGGAGAGTTGACGGCGTATGGTTTGCTGGAGATTTAATTAATGTTCCAGATCGTGCTTCTGAATGGTTTGATGATAATCGCGGAAATGCTTTATTTCCAGGTTTACAAGGTCGTGGTAATTATACAATGGAATCTCATGATGGTGTCAAGGTTACTTACACTGGTGGGAAAATTATTCAAAATGCCCCTATGTTTCCTTGTATTGGTAATCATGAAGTCATGGGAAGATATCAGAGAAAAAAGAGTTTAAATGATGAATTTAATGATACTGTTCCCCGTGAAGTAGCTGAAAATTTGTATGGTAAAAAATCTTTAATAGATAATTCTTTTAATACTATCACTTACGAGGAAATTTTTACTTTACCTGAAACTAAATCAGGTGGAAAAACCTATTACGCTGTTACTTTTGGTGATGTCCGTTTGGTGGTTTTGTATATTACGAATATGTGGCGACATCCTCAATTAAATTCAGAGAGAAAAGGTAGATATATAGAACCAGAAACAGATTTGAATAATCCTGAAAATTGGGGTTATGGACAGTTAATTTTTGAACCTAGTTTTAAAGGAAGTGATCAATATGATTGGTTGGAGGAAGAATTAAAAAGTCCTGAATTTCAACAGGCAAAATATAAGGTGGTTATGTTCCATCATCCTCCTCATACGTTGGGTGATAATATTGTTCCAGCTTACACTAATCCTTTACAGATTATTGAAAAAGATCAAACAGGAAATATTAAATCTGTAAATTACGAATATCCCAAAAATGCAGATTACATTATTCGTGATGTGATTCCTTTATTAGAAGCTGCTAAAGTGCAATTAGTATTTTATGGACATTCCCATTTATGGAATAGGTTTGTTAGTTCTAGTGGAATGCACTTTTTAGAAACTTCTAATGTTGGTAATTCCTATGGTGCTGCTTGGGGTGAAAGAAAGCGAGATGTTCCCGTAAACTATCCAGAAGATGATTATACCAGAATTGGTGATCCCAATGGTTTAGAACCAGTTATACCAACGATTTCTCCATTATTAGGAGAAGATGGTCAACCTTTACCTTATATTGCTAGTAATGAGATTACAGTTTTCAGCATTTTCGACACGGGAACAGGTACTATTAGTAGTTATCGCTTTAATACCAAAAAACCTGATTCGCAAGTTGTAAAATTTGATCAATTTGTGATTGGTAATTGATACTAGTTGATAGTTGATAGTTAATAGGGAAACATCAAATTTATTACCCAGTCACCAGTCACCAGTCACCAGTCACCAGTCACCAGTCACCAGTCACCAGTCACCAGTCACCAGTCACCAGTCACCAGTCACCAGTCACCAGTCACCAGTCACCAGTCACCAGTCACCAGTCACCAATCACCAGTCACCAATCACCAGTCACCAGTCACCTATATTAGATAAAATTTCTTGCGCTCTTTTGATATTATTACTTACAGAATTAGCCGAAGTTTGTAAAGCTGCTTTTTCTGTATCGTTGAGAGTCAATTCTAAAATACTCTCGACTCCACCACATCCTAAACGACAAGGAACACCAATCACTACATCATTTAAACCATATTCACCTTGTAAATAAGCTGCAACTGGTAATAAGCGAGACTGATTTAATAAAATAGATTCTATCATCAAAGAAGTGGCAGAAGCAGGAGCAAAAAACGCGCCGCCTGTGTGCATTAATTCCACAATTTCTGCGCCGCCATTGCGTGTTCTTTGTACTAACTGTTCAATTTTTTCTGCATCTAATAATTCTGTAATCGGAATACCATTAACAGTAGCATAACGGGCTAAAGGAACCATTAAATCACCGTGACTTCCTAAAACCATTGCTTTGACATCCGCAGGTAAAACCCCTAATTCTAAAGCAATGAAAGTTTCAAATCTTGCTGAGTCTAAAACTCCAGCCATTCCCATGATTTGATTTCTGGGTAAACCTGTAACTTGCCAAGTTAAATAAGTCATCACATCTAAAGGATTTGTGACGACAATAAAAATAGCATGGGGAGAATGGGCGATCGCATTTTTTGCCGCTTCAACCACAATTTTGGCATTGATTTTTAGCAAATCATCCCGACTCATTCCCGGTTTGCGAGGAAAACCAGCGGTAATGACAACAATATTAGAATTAGCCGTATCTGCATAATTATTAGTACCGCTAATTTGCCGATTATGTAATTCTAATCCCCTCGCTTCTAGCAAATCTAAAGCTAAACCTTGGGGCATTCCTTCGACAATATCTAACAATACTACATCGGCCAAATTTTTCTCCGCGATGCGTTGGGCTAAAGTGCTACCAACTCTACCCGCACCCACAATAGTCACACGGGGAGATTTACAGAAAACAGGAGAAGAAAGTAAATAAGACATAAGAAATATTTTCTTGACAATTGCAATTCCTGACTAATAGTAGAGTAGATTAGTAAATATTGATATCCACTGAAGTTAGAAATTAAATTTCTAATTTAATTTGGAGCATCCCAATTTGGAAAAAAAATCACCACAGCAAAACCAAAAAATCTCTTAAATTCTCTTACCTTTGTGTCCTTTGCGCCCTTTGCGGTTCAATCATATCCAGTTCCTTGGATTATTTTATTTCCTTGGATAGAAATAAATTTACAAATTTGGGAAACTCTCAATTATTTAGTCATCTTTAGATGACTTCAGCTATTAGCAAGGAACTTAAGTTCCTTGCGGGAATTGTACACTAAAGCACAACCTTTGTTATGCAAACTCTTCCAATTGTTCTAATTTTAACCAAATATTGGGAGTTGGTACTTTTCCGAACTTCACCAAAGCATAATCACCTTTAATATCTACTATTTCCCCTGGACTATCAAATAAATAGGAGGGAAAGCGAGTATCACTAGCTTTTGCTTCTACACTATTTTCCAACTTCTCGCGCACAGCACGAACCATATTTCCTTTTTTTACAGCCATGAGTTCCTCTGACGATTCATCAACGCTTTTACTAAAAATTTTATCTTGTGGGAAGATCAAAGGCAGATTTTCTTGAGTTAAAAAAGAGCAGAAACCCAGATACACGCAAGGTATTAAATACCTAAACAATACGGTTGACAATTGTCCAAACTTCTCCATCAGAACGAACATGGGGAACTGAAATGGTTTTGAATCCGGTAATGAACGGTTTATAGTACACTTGCCAATACATGGGGCTAAGTTCATCAGCACAAGCTTTGAGTAGTTTAATTTCTTCTGCTAGTTCTTGTGCGAGTTCATTTACCCTTTGGGCGTGAATTTCGGCTACTTTTTTCGCTGCTTCTAATTCTTGTTGTTGTTGAGCAAGACGTTTAGAAAAAGTTAGTGAACCATTTAACTGAGCTTGTTTTTGTTGTTTTTGTTTTTCTAAAAAAGCGATCGCATTATCTATACCTTGAATTTCTGCCGCAATTTCGGGATTTTCCCTAGCTTGACGGCGATAAGCTTCAACTATTGCCAAATTTGTATTATTTTCACTAGATTCTATACTATTTTGAGTTAATGCAGCCCTTTCTCTTAGGAGGGCTTGAATTTGTGAGTTGAGTTCTTTGATTTCTACTTGAATTTTATTCATATATATATTATTATGCTACGGTAAATTTTAGCCCAAAGTGCGATTTCTTACAAAACATTAATAAACCGAGTATTATATGTGTACGTTCGCAAATTAAATGTCGCTTTTCGCAACTCCTGTCGCAATAGAATGTAATAGCTGAAACCTTTACTATGTAAGGAGTATAGCTTATTTATCTCTACCCCAGACCAATTTGCCTATTTTGCATATTGTATGTCGCAAATCAAGGCAAAACTGAAATTTCATCTCATCCAGTGGTTTGCTGAATCACCCAACCTCACTATTAAATCTCAGATAAATAAGGCAGTAGCAGATACTCTTGGTGTTTATACTCGTCATTTGGAAGCTTAATTTGACAGATTGCGACAATTAAGCTGCTATATCCTGTGAATATAAATACTGCTGAAACCCGATAAATACTTCACTGATATTAGCAACGCTACCTAATTCTTTAATAGCATCATGGATAGTATGGTATTTCAACTCTAATAATTGGGGTAACTTAGATCGATCCAGTTCTTCTACTCCATCTTTAATATATTGATCCAAGACAAAATCAAGAAATTCCTGTTGTTTACCTACATATTTAGAGAAAATTAACGATTTATGAGCTAAAACCCTTTCCCGACGGCTAATAGGTACAGCAGCATAAGCAATATAGGCTAAAATATCATATAAATCACTTTTTTCCGCATTAATTAAACGGCTAATTACTGTTAATTGTTCTGCATCATAACCTTTTTCTGATAATCCTTCTAACAGTGCTTTTCGAGTATCTGGACGACTCCAAATAGTTCTTAATTCATTTTCGTTTTTGAACAATTCGGGAATTTCACCAAATAGCCTTTCTATAAATTCTGCGGACGTTATGGGTTTACCGTCTACACTCCAAAAGCTGGTAGATATTTGATGTTGAATAGTTCTTTCTTTACCATCTCCTAATTTAACTTTAATTATTTTAGGTGTGGTATCTTCTGTTTTTTCGGTTCTCTCTTTTGTGGTATTCTTATCTGTATTTGGTGATAATTCCCGTGCTTTTCTGTTGGTAACTTTCACAGGTTCTTGGGGTTCACCATCCCATTCTGGATCGTTAAAATGTTCATAAGCTTTGACAAAATCATAAATAGTAAAATAATCTTTTCCATCATATAACCGAGTACCACGACCGATAATTTGTTTAAATTCAATCATGGAATTAATAGGACGCATTAAAACTATATTCCGCACATTGCGAGCATCAACCCCGGTGGAAAGTTTTTGAGAAGTGGTTAAAATTGTGGGAATATTTTTTTCATTATCTTGAAAATTCTTCAGGTGTTGTTCTCCTAATTTCCCATCATTAGCTGTCACTCTGTGGCAATAATTAGGATTATGACTAATCTTGATTTGATTGATTAAATTTCTTACCGCTAGGGCATGATCTTGGTTAGCACAAAATACAAGGGTTTTTTGATTTTGATCTATTTCCTCCATGAACAATTGCACTCGGTAGCGTTCCCGTTCTTCAATTTCAATAATGCGGTTAAAGTCTGTTTCTGTATAGGTTTTTTCATCATCTATCACCCCTTCTATGACATCATCATCAGCACTGTAAATATATTCATCTAAACTAGTTTCTATTTCCCTGACTTTAAAGGGAGTTAAAAACCCATCATTAATACCATCTTTTAAAGCATAAGTATAAACTGGTTCGCCGAAATAAGCGTAAGTATCAGCATTATTTTTGCGTTTGGGTGTGGCAGTAAGTCCTAGTTGTACCGCAGGGGAAAAGTATTCTAAAATTCCTCGCCAGGTGCTTTCGTCACTTGCTCCCCCTCGGTGACATTCATCAATAATAATAAAGTCGAAAAAGTTGGGGGGATAGTCGTTAAATTTGGGGGTGTTGTCTTCGACTTCGCTCAGACAACTGCTCAGAGAACCGCTTGTTTTAGTCATGAAGGTTTGAAAAATTGTAAAAAAGATGCTGCCATTTTTGGGAACTCGACCCCGTTTTTTAATGGTTTCGGGATCTATGCGAACTAAAGCATCATCAGCAAAGGCAGAAAAGGCGTTAAAGGCTTGGTCTGCGAGAATATTACGATCTGCTAAAAACAGTATTCTAGGGCGGCGTGTGGTCACTGAGCGACTTGTACTGAGCGAAGTCGAAGTAAGTCGAAGTGTGGGGTTATAGCTCAAGTTCCATCGGCTTTGGAAGAGTTTCCAGGCCAGTTGGAAAGCGATAAAAGTTTTACCTGTACCAGTGGCCATGGTTAATAAAATTCGGTTTTGTCCTTGAGCGATCGCCTCTAATACATATTTGATGGCATTATGTTGATAGTATCGAGCCTCCCATGTACCGCTTTTATCTTCAAAGGGAATAGTTGCAAAGCGTTCACGAAGTATCGCTGAAAGAGAATCACGCCATTCTTGTTCTTGTTCCCTGAGCGGAGTCGAAGGGAAATCGCTGGTTTCGACTTCGCTGGTTTTGACTTCGCTGGTTTCGACTTCGCTGGTTTCGACTTCGCTGGTTTCGACTTCGCTCAACCGCCAGGTGGATTTCCATAGTTCATCGGGTGTGGGATATTTGTTGATATAACCTTCTTTTCCGGTGTGCATATCTACTTGGTAAATGCCCACACCATTGGTAGAATATGCAAAGCGAGTTTTTAATTTTTCGGCGTATTTTTTCGCCTGTGCTAGACCTTCTGTATCGGGTAAATCGCGTTTTTTAGCTTCAATAACAGCGAGTTTTTCACCACGATAAACTAATACATAATCAGCGATGTCTGCTTTAGCCCGTTTACCATTGCCAATTAAACGGCCAGGGGCGATGACTTCTCGACGGATGCGGCTATTTTCAACTACTCCCCAACCAGCAGCAGTAAGGGCGGGGTCAATTAATTCGGCGCGAGTTTCGGCTTCGCTCAACTTAGAGGTTTCGGCTTCGTTCATTGGACAGTTGACAGTTGACAGTTGACAGTTGACAGTTGACAGTTGACAGTAGTTAAGTAAATTTAACTTAATTTGTAGTGTTAGTTTGGATTATCTTCTATTTGATTTTCTTCTTCATATTTGGCGATCGCTTCTTCAATTATTTCATTACTCACATCTGAAATATCAGATTTAGAATAGATCGTAGTGAGTATGATGGCTTGGGCAGTTTTCACATAATAAATGACTCGATAACCTCCACTTTTTCCTTTTTGAATGTTGCTATTTTTCAGACGAACTTTAAACACCTGATATTTCAGCCCAGAAATTCTATCTCCAGGAGTTTCTCCTGTTTGCAGTTGTTCAATTAAGGGTTGAATATCACTGCGAATTGAACGATAGCGTTTAGCAAGTTCTCTTAAATCCCTTTGAAATCGAGGTGTAAGAGCAATTTGGATCAATGGTTCACTCTGCATCAATACCATCCCACATTTGTGAAAGGGGTAGAGTTTGCCCACTTAAAGCCTCTCTGATGCCTTGATGAATACCTTCGATGACGATTTCTGTAGGTGTTTCTTCCGCAGATAATTCTTCTTGTAAGCCTAGACGAAAGTGGTGGATTATATCATAGATTTCTGCTAATTTATCTTCAGGAATGTCTCGCAGTTCTTGGATAATTTTATCAATCAACATAAATTAAATTTTGGGAAATTTTCGGTTAGTGGTTAATCATCAATAAGTTGTGCTGTATTTATTATGGCTCATCTTGAGAATATGGCAGTCAGCGACGGGCAGTAGCGATCGCTTCTTGTAGTTTAGCTTGTAACAACTCTTTAAGTGGTAACACGGTCAGGTATGAGGCAACATGAATACCACTTTTATCTAGTTCTAGCAATTAGATTTGCTCTAAAACACTTTTTTGTTGATTTTACAAGGGTTTCGGGAATTGAGAGTTGCTAATCTCGATTTGCTCTAAAACACTTTTTTGTTGATTTTGCGAGGGTTTCAGGAATTGAGGGTTGCTAATCTCGATTTGCTCTAAAACACTTTTTTAAGATAATCATGCGGCTACTTCCCCCTTTTCGGTTTTCGAGTTATCTGCTGTTAATTCCCCTGCAAAGGCTTTTTGTAAGATGCTTTGTTTCAGTTCTTTTAATGCAGCGATTTTTTGACGGTAGATATTTTCAAGGCGTTGTGTTTCAGTAAATAATTCATCAATTTTTTGTGCAATATTTATTTGATCTGAAATACTAGGAATCCATGTACTATATCTAAAAAGATGATCTCGGTTTACCTTCGGCATTCCTGCTCGGTCTGAACCTGAAATTGCATAATTTGTAAAATCTCGACTCATAAGAATATAAAATAAGAAATCTCTGTTTAATTGTTCATTATTAGGAAGTAGTGGATAAACATCTGCACTACAAAGACCACTAAAATCAGGTCTACAAGCTTTCATCAAGTAAGGACGAATTTTACTATAGAGAACCATAGTTTCATCAAAAAGAAATTTTCCAGATATTAATTGTTCTTGTCTGGCAGTTTTAACCTCTATTAGTTCCCCAGTCATAGAAATCATATTACCTGCGCCAATATGTGGTAAATCAATAAACTCTGGTTGTCGAGGATCAACGAGTTTAGATGTAATACTGCAAACATCCTCTAATTTCTTCTCTTCCCAACCTTCGCCTTTTTGACTAAAAATAGAATTTAGATAACTTTCAAATAGTTCCCGTGCATTGCTGAGGTTTTTTTCAGTGTTGCTTATTGCTCTATCAATTCCCTCAAACGCCTCATCTAATATCGTTACAATTCTCTTTTGTTCTGGAAGTGGTGGTAAATTAATTAGAATTTCTTTAAGAACTTTTACAGAAGCAACATTTTTAATTGCAACGCCCATAGAAAGGTTTAAAATTTGATTTTGAAAATTTGGACTACTCATCCAATATTTTAAAAAATTAGCATTAATATCCTGTCTAGGAGCAAGTTTCAGAAGAGCTTGGTTTATAATTCCTTTATGAATACCATCAGGAACTATTGCAACTTTTCCCATAGTTCCCGAACAACTCATAATTAAATCACCTGGAAAAATCTCAAATCTCTTCATCTCTTGATATTTTGATTCATTAATAAAATATCGAATTTCCTTGAACTGATTATAAATTGCGTGTTGTTGCTCATAAACCGCATATCCAGAACTTTTAAAACAGGATTTTTTAAGACTACCTCCAAATGGTCCGCGAATGAAATCACATAAACTTCCTAAAGTTTTTACTTCCCAACCTTCTCTCATAACATCCCTCCAATATCTGCCAAAATATCAGCACTTTCCAGATCCAAAACTGCAATTTCATCCAAAATATCCTGCGGTTCTCTTAACCTCACTTCCTCCCCCTTATTGGGATTTTTCACCGATAAATCAAACGACTCCTGATCAATATCAGCAACATCCACTAACCAAGACTTTTCCGACACTGCAAAAGTAGCTTGTAACTCCACAAACTCCCGTAAATCATCATCATTTAAAGGATTAGTTTTCCCCAAACTTCGCCCCGGATCTAATTGATAATACCAAATCTTTTTAGTCGCCATTTGTTCAGCATGAGATTTACCCTGAGAAAATAAAGGCATTCCTGTTCCCTGAGCGAAGTCGAAGGGAGCGAAGTCGAAGGGAGCGAAGTCGAAGGGAGCGAAGTCGAAGGGAGCGAAGTCGAAGGGAGCGAAGTCGAAGGGAGCGAAGTCGAAGGGAGCGAAGTCGAAGG
>NZ_JACJUZ010000164.1:0-1626 GCF_014299995.1 Sphaerospermopsis sp. LEGE 00249
ACTGCGGTTTTGAGATAGATAGGGATCTAAACGCTGCAATTAATTTATCGCGTCTGGCTAAGGCGTGAAAGTCTACTGAGGGATAACTGCTCCCATGCTCCCGTTGAAGTAGAAAGTAAAGTCTAGTATTGTCTAGGTTTTATATAGCAGAACATCTGGCTGCTGAAACAGATACTCAATTTCTTCTTGAGAAACACGATTCCAGCATTTTGCAGAGTTTCCTTCATCCCAATCAAAGCCATTGACACTTTTTAGCATAACTCTAAAAATAACTTTTGTATATACAAATGTAACCATTTTTTCATATCTTACGCAACCTACAGGAGATTTTTGGTACTATAGGTAAGTCCTCAAATATTTTGAATTTATGCCTTTAGTAGCTTGAAGGCATTTAAAAATTATCCAAGTTTAAATTTTTCCTCTATAATATTTACCTGCTTCTTGTTGCTGATCCTGTGTAATTACTCAGAATTTGTAACAGTGAGTTGATCGCATCCACCAACCAGCTATCTACCGTGCAAGATACCGACTCTATGAATGACCTTGCGGCTGCACTGCAACAGCCTGTAGACTTGGATTTTGAATTACCAGATCCAGAAGATGAAGAAATTGCTGAGTCTGACTTTTTACAGCAGTTAGATGTAGCTTGGCAAGTATGCGATCGCTTTGATCTGCAAACAGAAATTTGGCGGGGGCGAATTTTACGCGCTATCCGTGACAGAGAGAAAAAAGGCGGAGATGGGCGCGGTACTGGTTTCCTCAAATGGTTGAAGGAACGGGAAATTAGTAAAACTCAAGCTTATTCTTGGATTCAATTAGCTAATAGTGCTGATACCTTAATTGAAGATGGTAAACTGGACCCCAGTACAGTTAATAACTTTAGTAAACGGGCATTTGTAGAAACCGCCAAAGCTGCACCAGAAGTACAACAGATGGTAAGTGAAGCAGCGCAAAAAGGCGATCGCATCACCCGCAGAGAAGTCCGTCAACTCACGGATGAATGGACAGCCATGTCCTCAGAATTGTTACCTGAACCAGTCAAGGAAAAAGCCGCCGATAATAGCCTTCCTGCCCGCTACATTGCCCCTCTGGTGAAGGAAATGGAAAAACTGCCAGAATCACACCAGAAGGCGTTACAGAGAGAAATAGCGGAAAATCCTGATGTAGATACTTTAAAACAAGCCACTACAGAAGCTAGACAACTAGCAAAATATCTTAAATCTGCTGTCCAGGTGCAAGCACTGACAGAAGAAAATGTGGATATTGAAACTGCATTAGAAGAAGCTCAAAGAATCGGCTGTTTAAGTATAGCAGCAGACTTGGTAAATCAAGCATCCCAAATGGAACAAGGTATAGCTAAGTTATACATGACTTGGAAGAAAATCAGTAACTTAGCTGATAGATTGTATGTTGATACTGGAGCGAGTACACCAAATTTGCGATCGCTCCTGGGTTGTGTTGAACCACTGGGAGGGGAAGTCATGGAAATTAAACTTAGTGGTGCAACAGAACATACTATTAGATTACAAATTCAGGAGACTAATTAGGGACTGGGGACTGGTGACTGGGGACTGGGGACTGGGGACTGGGGACTGGTGACTGGGGACTGGGGACTGGGGACTGGTG
>NZ_JACJUZ010000064.1:0-30448 GCF_014299995.1 Sphaerospermopsis sp. LEGE 00249
GCATACCGCCAGCGTTCATCCTGAGCCAGGATCAAACTCTCCGTTTTGTTAAGTTTGTTTAGCTCTTTTTTGACTGTCTTTTAATACCTCAGTCCGGTATCATTTTCTTTACTTGACGCAGGACTTGCTGTATACTGTCTTTCAAACTATAATATTTTCAAGGTTCGGTGTCCCTCCGAGTCCCGCTCTCTCGCGGCTCTCTTTCAGGCACTTATTCAATATAGCGAACCTATCTTGGAATGTCAACTACTTTTTCCAAGTTTTTTTGGATTTTTTTTCTAATCAGTTCAAATCCTTGTGGTGTAAGGGTTTGAGTTAATAAAATTATTGGCTCGGAATGAATCCAGATGGATTTATAACCCTGGGCGCATGATTTTTTCAGCGACTTGGGGCAAAAACTGTTGCAGTAGATAAAGCAGTTTAGATTTACCAATCAGCATTTCGTAATGATCACGGCTGAAGTTACGCCAAAATTCCTCTACTAAAGTATCTAGCTGTATCTTCTTGCCTTTACCCCGTCCTTGGGTCATGGGTGTGTCTACTAAACGGGCAATAATCTTAAAAACTTTGATGGGAGTACGTTCTAGCTGCCAGCTTAGGGCTTTTGAGGCAATATGCAAACCTGCTTTACTACTACAGTAGATGGGCGCACTTTGCTTTGGTACTAAAGCTAGTTTAGATGTAATCTTGATTATGGCTGCTGATTGTTTGGTCAATAGATGGGGAATCATGAGTAGGTTTGACAGGGTGAAAGATATTGCTGAGTTTGTTTATTTCTGAGTCGGGAATTTCTGTGGGCGATCGCAGGACATGAAACAATTGTTGATAGGGTTGATTACACATATACTTGACTAAATTCCAAAGGTGAGAATTCAGATGAAGAGTTCTGTGGCTGTACTACCACCGTTTTTGGTACTGGATCAATTGTTGCAAAGTTGGTTAATGGAGGATATTGGTAGGGGCGATCGCACTACTCAATCTCTTTTATCCCAAAATTCAACTATCAGACAAGGGAAGTGGGTAGCAAAAGCACCAGGAATAATCACAGGTTTACCGATAGCAGCTAGGGTGTTTCAGTTATTAAATCATCAAGTCAGGTTTGTAGCTGTAAAGTCTGAGGGTGCAAGGTGTGAAGCAGGAGACGTGGTAGCGGAAATTCAGGGTTCATTAGATGCGTTGTTGATGGGCGAACGGGTGGCGCTAAATTTGGCGATGCGGTTAAGTGGAATTGCAACGTTAACTAATATATATGTGGAGAAAATAGCAGATTTACCTGCAATGTTTGTGGATACGCGCAAAACTACACCAGGTTTGAGAATCTTGGAAAAGTACGCATCTGCTGTTGGGGGTGCGATTAATCACCGCATGGGGTTAGATGATGCAGTGATGATTAAGGATAATCATATTGCGGCAGTTGGGGGTATTAGAGAAGCTATTACCCGTATTCGTTCCCAAATGCCTTATCCTCTCACTATTGAAGTGGAAACAGAAAGTTTAGAACAGGTGCAAGAAGCATTAAAGTATCAAGCCGATATTATTATGTTGGATAATATGCCTTTAACAATGATGACTGAGGCTGTGCAGTTAATTCGTGAACAGGATAGCCGAGTGAAAATTGAAGCATCGGGAAATGTAAGTTTAGAAACTATTCGCGCAGTAGCACAAACTGGTGTTGATTATATTTCTAGTAGTGCGCCAATTACTCAATCAAGGTGGTTGGATTTAAGTATGAAAATGATTTAAGCAATGTAGCAGCAGAGGCAAAGCCTTTGTGATGGCATTCCCAGTCTCCGACTGGGAACGAGTTAACGAGTTAAGTATTTTTATTAGTTAGGAAATGTGTAAAACAGCTTTGCCTGGAAAACGTCTATCTACCAGTTTTTGAGCTACATCAGCAATTTCTGTCCAAGGGGCTTCTATGTCAATATGAGGGCGTAATTGTCCTGATTCTACTAATTCCACTAACCATTTTAACCCCACAGATGCGGATTCTTGTTTGAGTTCATGGAAGACTATTAAACCGTAAATACTCGCACCACCAAGGGCATAAAGATTTCCAGCATTAAAAGTTACTTCTCTTCCGGCAGTAGTTCCAAATACTACTGCTTGACCATTTGTACCTAAGAAACCTAACGCTTTGCCGAGAACATCACCGCCTACAGAATCTATTATTAAATGATATGGTCCATATTGTTGAGCAGGGGATATATCTTCACCAATGACAATGTGATGCGCTCCTGCTTCTTTGACGATAGGTTCATACTTAGAAGTACGTAGATGGGCTGTAACCTTTGCACCGCTTAACCGTGCTAATTGAATAGCAAAGTTACCGACACCACCAGAAGCCCCCGTAATTAACACAGGTTGATTGAGGAGAAAACCGCCTTTTTTCATGATATGATAGGCTGTTAAACCTGCTATGGGTAATGTGGCAGCTTGAGCAAATGATACAAAGCGGGGTAGTTCTGCGAGAGAGTGGGTAGGTACTGCAACTATTTCACCCCAAGCACCGGAGGGGAGAAAACCCACTACACGCGCTCCTTGTGGTGGTCCTGAACCGTCTGCGGCGGGTGTTTCTACAGTACCGGCGAGATCCCAACCAGGCCGCCAACCTGCTTGAGCAGTAGAAGCGCGTCTGAGTTCGCCGCGATTGAGTGAAATTGAGGCAACTTTAATTATGGCTTCGTTTGTTGCGGGTGTGGGTGCTGCAACTTCCTTTAATGCTAAACGTCCTGGTACGTTAGGATCAACAACGACAGCGCGAATTTTGTTGTTCATGTTTTTGATATCCTGGTTTGGGTTAAAAACTTGTTTTTCTTTGGTTTATATTACAATTACTTTATCAGAATCAATTTATTATCTTTATTGTCTGAATATTGACAAAACTGATCACAAAAATTATGATGACTAACTTAATCGAATACGAAGACGCTAACCCAGAAGTACGCGCAGTTTACGACGATATCCGCGCTACCAGACAAACTGAATATATCAACAATTTCTGGAAAGCTTTAGCTAATCATCCTCCAACTTTACGCCGTACTTGGGAAAGTCTCAAGGAAATTATGGCGGGTTCTGGGGAAATTGATCCACTGATGAGAGAATTAATTTACATTGCTGTGAGTGTGACTAATAACTGTGAATATTGCATTGCCTCACACACCGCAGCCGCAAAAAATAAGGGTATGACTGATACAATGTTTGGGGAATTGATGGCTATTGTTGGTGCTGCAAATATGACTAATAGGTTTGCAAATGGTTATAAAATTCCTGTGGATGAAATCTTTAAACAGCAGTAAAACTTCAATCATGGACAATTAATAATTACCTATCCCTTGGAGCGAGAAGATTGAAAAAGCGGAATTTTTTTCTTTTTTCCCCTTTAAAGGGGATATTTTAAACCTTGAACGAAACAATTATCAATTGTCAATTATCAATTATTTTCCCAACTTGTTGGAAATACCTTCACAACCACCGGGAATGGTTTTTCTGCTTTTTTCGCCACACCAAGCACAGCAATAACGACGCACGGGTTCTGACATTCTTTGTACATTGCTAAAATCGGCATTTTCTACTACTGCACCGGTGTATTCTCCGGTTTCATAGTCGGGTGGGTGGGTGCGACTGCGGGGTGAGGCTTTTTCTAATGAACCATAAAATAACCGGACACTGTTTAAATCGGCATTACTCAAATTAGCTTCATATAAAATCGTGCGGGCAAGGTTGGCTTTGACTAAATCACAACCACTGAGGTTAGCACGCACTAGATTTGCTTCACTCAAATCAGTCCACCGTAAATCAGTGTAAGAAAGGTCTGCACCGGCTAACATTACGCCTAAATCTATTACCCGTACACCTTCTATTCTGTCTTCGGCGTAGCCACCGCTACCATCGAGAATGGCTCTACCTAAACGGCGATCGCGTTTTAATGGTGTTAACAGTTTGGAACGGGAAAGAAAGCGAAGAATTTTGGCTTTTCCATTGCCATCTACACTACTAAAAATTGCGGCTGTGCGTCCTTCTGCTATGGCTCTTTCCTGCGGCCAGTCTTCTAATAATCCTTCTTCATCTAATACTAAATCAGAAATTCCTTGAAAATAAGAATCTATGGTTTGTTGTTGAGTAATAATATTTTGTTGGACTGTAAGCAGGTTTTGTTGAATAGTTAAATCTTTAGAAATTACATATTGTCGCCAAGCTACATAAACGGCAATAATAGCTATAAGAATTTGTCCTAAAGCACCAAACCATTCTGCTAAAGTTCCTGAAGCTTCCCAGTTAATTTTTTTGCCCCAACGTAAGAGATGATAACCTAAGCCGCTAAATTTCAAGAAGCCAATAATACCTACCAATAAACCAATAAAGGCTAATAATAATGTTCTATCTTCTGGAGAAAACCATTCTTTGATCACATCTTGCAACCAAGGAAATAACATAGCTATGGATAAAACCAAAGTTGCGAAAGTTCCCAAAATACCCAGGAATGAGTTATTAATAGCAATACCAATAAAAGTTAGGGCGATCGCTAATAAAGTAAAAATCAAAGCTCTAGGTTTAACAACAACCTGACTGTGATAACGTTCTCTAAAACCAGATATTGCCCTTTTGAGGGCATTGGTATTTTGGGGAGATTGTAAAGAAGAAATAGCTGCTAAAGCTTGTTGTGCAGCTAAACCTTCTGCCGTGAGTTCATTTTCACTAGCAATATCAAAATCATCGCGTTCTAAATTGTGTTCTGGAATAGGTTCTGACTGTGGTGGATGATAAGAATTAGATTCAAGAGTCATTTTTAGATTTTAGATTTTAGATTTTAGATTTTAGATTGGTAAATTAATTACTGTCACCTGTCACCTCTCCCTTATAACCTACTTTATCAACAAGTCAGGAGTAAGTATCACTTTCGCTAACTTTTAACTCCTGACTTTTGCTTTGAAAATTTATTTTTTATGGAAACGGAAACAAGAATTTGTTAAGCTAGTCCTACCAACTTGGCGCTGAAGTCCCACATTTTTTCAGCTTTAGCATCATCGCTGGCTTCATTGGAAACTTTCTGCACAAAGGACTTACCATCTTTTTTCTGTCTATTTCCCCAACTCCAATAAATTCCAGATTGATTGTAAGCTGGATCTGCTACTACATCGGCTACTCTTTCACCAGCTAATTCTTCGGAAACAAACCCCCCAGTAATATATTTTTGGAAGACGGGGAAGAGTTTCTGGAATAGGGGATAATGGTTGCGGAATAGGGCGGTTGTAGCCACGCAACCGGGATATAGGGAACTAAAAGTAATACCCGTTGACTCATGATAGCGTCTGTGTAATTCTCTCATGGTCAAAACGTTACAAACTTTACTATCTTTGTAAGCTTTAACCGGTTCAAATTTCTTACCGTCAATCATAGTATTGGGAGCTTTAAAACCAGCTTCAAAACCTTTTAAATCTCCTAAATCGGGACGTGGGGGAATTTTACCGCCTAACTCGTTGGGGTTGTGTGTAACTGTTCCTAAAATCACCAGTCTGGGTTCAGAAGTGGAAGCTTTCTTTAGATCCTCCAACATCAAGTTACACAGCAGGAAATGGCCAAGATGGTTAGTAGCCACACTTAACTCATATCCATCAGGGCTAAATAAAGGCTCTTTAATCAAAGGCATATAGATGGCAGCGTTGCACACCAAAGCATCTAATGATCTGCCCGTAGCTCTAAAATCCTGAACAAATTTTCTTACACTATCTAAAGAGCCTAAATCTATGTGTATAATGGTGTAGCTGTCTTTGGGAATCCCCACTGTTTGGGCTGCTGCTTCGGTTTTTTCCAGGTTGCGACAAGCCATAATAACGTGCCAACCTCTCTTAGCTAAAGCCTTGGCTGCATACAAACCCACACCAGAGGAAGCACCTGTGATTATAACCGTTGATTTATGCTGTTGTTCCATCGTCTTGAAAATCTGATGATTGTAGTTCAGTTGTTATTATGATCTCACACCATGTTCATCCATGATCAGCCTTGTAGCTAACGGATTAAAACAGGGAAATGCTGACAAAAAAAAGGATAACAATTTTTGCTAAGTTGCATGAGATTAATTCAATTTAATTTATATATCGACAAATCGTGGGTGATTGCATATTTGGCAGATTTATTTGTAATTATTCAATAAATCCGCATATTTGGTAGTTTTGCCAACATGATCGAGTTGAATATACAGTCAAAGTTATAGATAAATTGCCAATAGATTGTATAAAATAATTGATCAACTATATCTAGACATGGTATAGTTTATGTGAGTTAATCAAAACTTATCAAATTCTTGATTTCTTTTTCATTCAAATACAAGATAATTAATAGCAGTTTAGTGGACTTGGATACAACTTTTAAACATTCAAAAGGCATAACATTAAATTATGAGTTGCGTAGGTGCAGTATGATTTTAAGGCGATACTTTATTGCCTGTGGATTCATGAGTTTTTTGACTGTTGGTTGTGGTGATTTGGCAATATCATCAACAGAATATACCAAGCAAGTTGTACAAGAAAACAATGTTGCTCAACTCATAGCAGAAGTACAAGATAGTCAAAAAGCGGAAAAATTATTCATTCAAGGCAATAATTTTTTAGATACCAGTCGCTATAAAGAAGCTCTGATATTCTATAATCAAGCGATTGAAATTAAAAAAGACAGCGTAGAAACATGGGTAAATCGAGGTAATGCCCTGATAGCTTTACATCGGTATGAAGAGGCTTTAGAATCCTATGATAAAGCGATCGCCATTCGTCCGAATAAAAATGAAGCTTGGTATAATCGAGGAAATGCCTTATCAGCTTTACGGCGTTACGAGGAAGCAGTAAAATCCTACGATGAAGCTATAGTTATTGAACCAGATAAATTTGAAGCTTGGATCAACAGAGGAATTGCACTAACAAAATTACGCAGGTACAAAGAAGGCTTGGCATCTTACAATCAAGCTATCAGGATCAACCAAAATTCCCATCAAGCATATTACAATAAAGCTTGTAATTATGCCTTACAAAATAAACCAGACCTAGCAATTGAGTACCTAGTAAAAGCTATGCAAATGCAACCTGAAAAATACCAAAAATTAGCCCAAACTGACACAGATTTTGATAAAATCAGGGATAAAAAGGAATTTCAGGAATTATTAAAATGAAGAAGTTAGGAGTAAGTAGGGGCGAAGCATTCGGACAAAAATATTGGGAAAAAATCGATAATTTATCATCCGAATGCTTCACCTGTACAGGAGTCAGGAGTCAGGAGTGGAATAGAGAATGAAAAAACTCCTAATTACAGGTGCAAGTGGTTTTTTAGGGTGGCATCTTTGCCAAGTAGCAAAGACAGAGAAATGGGAAATTTATGGTACTTATGCTACCCATTTTTTAGAAATACCAGATGTAAAAATATTGCAAGTTGATTTAACAGATTTTCAGAAATTAAAAGAAATATTCCATCAGATAAAACCAGATGCAGTAATTCATACTGCGGCACAATCTCAACCAAATTATTGTCAACTGCATCCCCAGTCATCTTATACTATTAATGTTACCGCATCTTGTAACATTGCCGGACTTTGTGCAGATCATAATTTACCATTAGCTTTTACCTCTACCGACTTAGTTTTTGATGGTTTAAAACCTCCCTATAAAGAAACAGATCCAGTGTCACCAGTGAATATTTATGGTGAACAAAAAGCGCAAGCAGAAACAGAAATATTACAATTATATCCCCAAACAGCAATTTGTAGAATGCCGTTAATGTTTGGGAAAGAAACACCCACAGCGAAAAGCTTTATTCAGGGATTTATCCAAACATTAAAAGACGGAAAAGAACTGAATTTATTTAGAGATGAATTTCGCACCCCAGTAAGTGCAACCATAGCCGCAAAAGGTTTATTATTAGCATTAGAAAAAGTTAACGGGATAATTCATTTAGGTGGTAAAGAGAGAATGTCTCGTTATGATTTTGGTAAAATTTTAGTTGAAGTAATGCAACTTCCCAGCGATAAATTAAAGTCATGTTTGCAAGATGATGTGAAAATGTCAGCACCAAGGCCAAAGGATGTTTCTTTAGATAGTGAAAAAGCGTTTAGTTTGGGATATCAACCATTATCTGTGAGGGAAGAATTAGAGAGGTTGTAAATAAGGGATTTTGAGGATTTTTTTGTCTGAATCAGGATGTCCAGGATTAAAGGATGCTAGTGAGTTTGTCAATTTCAACATCCCACCAATAATCTACAAAATGAGCGATCTCACTTGTTTAAAAATCTCTTCAATATCAACAGGTAAATAGGGAGAAACAACATCTTCAGCACCATCATGTACATGATGAGGATAGGTTGCAATTTCAGGATGATGGGGTGCGTTATCCCAACGTTTTATTAGTTCTCTATTTTCAGTTTGCCAATGAAAACTATATTTAATTATTTCTACTTGTCCAGATTCTATTTTAAAAAACTCAAACATTTCTAAAAAACTACCATTTTTTAATATCACACGATAACGCCATAAACCTTTATCAGTTTGTGCTTCTTCTCTAAGAATCGTAAAATTTACAACTTCTGGACACAGTGTAATTATAGATTTTAAGCTGTTGTGCATTTAATTTATATAAGGTTAACAGGCAAGATGCCTGTTCCACAAGACTTAAGAATATTAAGATTATACAGTTTAGCTGCATAACAGCTTATCCAGGCTAAATAATCATCGGCATTTTTCATATTTTTCATAAAGCTTGTTCTAACTTATGGATTTTTTTTAAAATGTCTTTGCGGAGTTCACATAAACCAAACCATTCAAAAAAATCCATTTCATCACCTAAACGACCTGAGTTAAATTGTTCCTCAAATTGTTCACAATTTAGTTGATATTTTTGTTCAAATTTTTGTATGTCTGAGTTATAGATATCTAATTTTTGGCGATGACGGGTTAAAATTACGTTTAAAAGTTGTCCAATAATTCTATCTAGTTCTGTATTGTCGTTACAATTTTCTGTGAGTAATTCTAATTTTTCTAATGTATTCATAATTTTAGATTGGATGAAGTTGATTAGTTTTGCATATTTTAGCACGTTTTATATTTTTTGTCAGAATCAGGATATCCAGGATTAGAGGATTTTCAGGATGTTATTGTTTATTTGAGGTGGGGATTTTGAGGATTTTCAGGATGTTGTTGTTGATTTGAAGTGGGGATTTTGATGATTTTTTTGTCAGAATCAGGATGTCCAGGATTAAAGGATTTACAGGATGTTGTTGTTTACTTGAAGTGGGGATTTTGATGATTTTTTTGTCAGAATCAGGATGTCCAGGATTAAAGGATTTACAGGATGTGGTTGTTTTATTGTCTATGAGAAGTACAGATTTTAGGATGTGAGATAATCAATTATCTGTTAAATTATCTATTTTGATTTGTTGACTTTTAGAGTAACTTTATTGTAGAATCTTCAAATATTCACAAACAATTTATCAATCACAATCCTGAAAATCCTTTAATCCTGGACATCCTGATTCTGACAATGAAAATTTCATCATCCCACTAATAACCTACAAATAACAATCCTGTACATCCTCAAATCCTGGACATCCTGATTCAGACAATGAAAATTTCAGCATCCCATGAATAATCTATCAATCACAATCCTGTACATCCTCAAATCCTGGACATCCTGATTCAGACAATGAAAATTTCATCATCCCACTAATAACCTACAAATAACAATCCTGTACATCCTAAAATCCTGGTTATCCTGATTCAGACAATGAAAATTTCAGCATCCCATGAATAATCTATTAATAACAATCCTGTACATCCTAAAATCCTGGACATCCTGATTCAGACAATGAAAATTTCAGCATCCCACCAATAACCTACAAATAACAATCCTGTACATCCATGAACACGCCCAATAATAAAAAATTAGATGAAATCACATATATAATAAATGGGTGTGCAATGAAGATACACCGAACTTTGGGAAATGGTTTTCAGGAGGTGATTTATCAAAGATGTATGGAAATTGAGTTACAAAAATCAGGTTTAGGTTTTGGAAGAGAGGTAGAACAAGTAATTTATTATGAAGGTATTGAGGTAGGAACACGCAGAGCGGATTTTATAGTTGAAAATCAGGTTGTGGTGGAGTTGAAAGCGATAATTAATTTAGAAGATGTCCATTTAGCGCAAGCAAAAAATTATTTGGTAGCTTATAATTTTCCTGTGGGTTTATTGATTAATTTTGGTGGTTTGAAGTTGGAATATAGGAAGGTTTTTAATTCTAGATATCATGTTTAATTGTCAGAATCAGGATAACCAGGATTTAAGGATTTTCAGGATGTTGTTGTTTATTTGAAGTGGGGATTTTGAGGATTTTTTTGTCAGAATCAGGATAACCAGGATTTAAGGATTTTCAGGATGTTGTTGTTTATTTGATGTGGGGATTTTAAGGATTTTTTTGTCAGAATCAGGATAACCAGGATTTAAGGATTTTCAGGATGTTGTTGTTTATTTGATGTGGGGATTTTAAGGATTTTTTTGTCTGAATCAGGATATCCAGGATTATAGGATTTTCAGGATGTGGTTGTTTTATTGTCTATGAGAAATAGAAACTTTGGGATGATTGATAAGATAAATTATCTGTTAAATTATTAAATTATCTGCTGTTACTTCTTGACTGTTGGTGTAACTGTATTTTATCATCTTTCAATATTTACAGACAATTCATCAATTACAATCCTGAAAATCCTCAAATCCTGGACATCCTGATTCTGACAATTTAAAATTTCAGCATCCCATGAATAATCTATAAATAACAATCCTGTATATCCTAAAATCCTGGACATCCTGATTCAGACAATGAAAATTTCAACATCCCACCAATAACCTACAAATTACCAACTAACCATACAAACTGTAGGTTGGGTAGAACGCAGTGAAACCCAACGATTTAATCATCATATTTGGGTAAAGTAAAAATTTATAAGATAATTTATAATATTATATTGTAATTAGATGTAAGATTTGCTATAATATTAAAATTATTTAGTTAAGTGAAAATCAATGATTTCAGAACAAGAATTATTAACAAAATGGCGATCATTACCCCAGGATAAACAAGAAGAAGTTTTAAAATTTGTGGAATTTATGCAATTGAAAACCACAGTCAAAAAACCGCCTTTAGGGGAACGTTTACGAGAAATTCGCTCTAGAATTGTTGCATCTGGTAAACCATTATTAAATGCAGATGAAATAGAACAAGAATTAGCTGCTCGTAGAGGTGGAATCCAAGGTACAGAAGAATGATTATAACTTATATTGATTCAGGGGTGTTACTGAGTGCAACCAATGGTACTGGTTTAATTGCAGAAAAAGCATTAGAAATACTATCAGACTCACAACGGGTATTTGCTGCTAGTGAGTTTGTCAGATTAGAAGTAAGTCCTAAAGCAGTTTATCATCAGCAAACAGCAGAATCTCAATTTTATGAAGAGTTTTTTAATGATGTTATTTACTGGGCAAATGATCTAACTTATATTGTACAAGAGGCTTATAAAATCGCTTCTCAGTATGGATTAGCTGCTATGGATGCACTTCATGTAGCTGCTGCTTTTTCTGTTGGTGCTGAGGAGTTAATTACTACTGAGAAGAAAACAAAACCGATGCACAAAGTAGTTGGTATTAAAGTAATTTCTATTTTTGATTAAGATGTTTTTTGTCTGACAATGAAAATTTCCACATCCCACCAATAACCTCAACCAACAGTTGCACTAAAATCAACATTGTGAGCTAAGATGTTAAATATAAATATTCACTACACAATATAATGTTATGGCGATCGCTATTTCCCTGACTCCAGAACTAGAAGCAAGACTACGCGAAAAAGCAGCACAACAAGGAAAAGATATTAGTTTAGTTGCGGCTGAATTATTAAAAAATATCCTAGATTGGGAATTAGAAGACTCACAAGCAGCTATTCAAGGTATTCAACAAGGATTAGAAGATTTTGAAGCAGGAAGATTTCGTTCTTTTGATGATTTTGCAAAAGAACAACGTCGTAAATATAACCTGCCTCAAGATGTATGAAATACTATATTGATATTTCTTATATTGATTCAGGTTTCCAAGGATTAATAATAGAAATACCACATCCTTCAAAATCAGTAACATTGCGTGTTGCTATAGTTGCTTTATGAGTATAACAAATAGCAGCAATTTGAGCATCAGGTTGAGAAATTGGAGTACCATTTTTTCGTCGTTGAGATGCAATATCAGCAAATGCTACAGCAGCATTTTGATCAAAAGCTAGAACTCGTCCAGCGAAATCTTCAGAAAACATTAGTTGTGCTGTTTGACTAAGTTCTTCGCGTCGTTTTCCTTCAGGAAGTAAAGCAATACCATAGAGAATTTATGCTTGAGTAATTGTTGTAGTAAACAGACTCATTAAAGGTTGTGCTGCTACCCATTCACGAACTATTGCTGATTTTTGAGTTTTCATGAGTTCGGAAATGACGTTTGTATCAAGAATAATCATTTTTAAATGTGTAATTTAATCAGCAAATATTGAATCTGTGCGGATTGGTTCTCTTTTAATTTCCGGTAATTCCAAATCTTCAAAATCGGCAAAACGTTTTTCGATTAAGGTTACTAAGTTTATAGGATTTTGCTGATTTTCTATGAGAACAAGACGGAGAATTTCTGTAATTTCTTGTTCTAGGGAATTTCCATGTTTTTCTGCTCGTTTCTGTAACTGATTTTTCAGATCATCATCAAGGTTGGAAAGTGTAATATTAGTCATAATCATTTTAGGGTTAAAGGATATGTTTATTATACACTATCAATCTAATTTTTTTGTCAGAATCAGGATATCCAGGATTATAGGATGTACAGGATGTTGTTGTTTTATTGTCTATGAGAAATAGAGACTTTGGGATGATTGATAAGATAAATTATCTGGTTAAATTATTAAATTATCTGCTGTTACTTCTTGACTGTTGGTGTAACTGTATTTTATCATCTTCCAATATTTACAGACAATTTATCAATAACAATCCTGTACATCCTCAAATCCTGGACATCCTCATTCAGACAATGAAAATTTCAACATCCCACAAATAACCTACAAATAACAATCCTGTACATCCTAAAATCCTGGACATCCTGATTCAGACAATGAAAATTTCAACACCCCACCAATAACCTACAAATAACAATCCTGAAAATCCTAAAATCCTGGACATCCTGATTCAGACAATGAAAATTTCAACATCCCACCAATAACCTACAAATTACCAACGAACCATACAAACTGTAGGTTGGGTAGAACGCAGTGAAACCCAACAATTTAATCATCATCTATATTATTGTGAAAGTGTTGGGTTTTCTAAGGTAAAGGTAAAAATTGAGCGATCGCACTAAAGTTGTTGTAATCAAAAAGGCCAGCGCGGGTCATTAGGGTTTAATTCCCCATCAGCGACTAGTCCTGCTAGATATCCAAACTCCGCATCGTCATCATCATTTCTATATTCATAATCATAATCATTATCATTGGCATCATCACTATCATCTATAGTATTCAGAAAATCCTGATATACTTCTTCAAATTCTTTAGGAGTTAAAACTACCTCCTCATTTCTTAATTCCTTAATATAACTATCTCCTTGTTGACAATACTTTCTAAAATCAATTATCTGTTGTTTAGGTTCTGAGCAGGGGAAAGCTGTAAAAAATTTATTGAGAGTTGTGAGCATTTCCATTAGTTTTGAGATACTCTCTCTTTGCTCATTACTATAAGATTTAGACTGATAATAAGCTTTATACAAAGCTAAATCTAACAATTCTCTCAACTGCTCGCTATTTTGGTTGTTATTTATATTTTCGATATTCCAGTTACCTCTCTTTACTAGGTCTTCGTCATGAGTGCGTAAATAGGTATAGGTCGTATCAAATGGTAGAAACCGTTTAGCTTTGGCTAGTCTGTCATCTAGGGGATGAACCTTGTCAAAAAATACACGAGGTATAACGATTGGTTTTTGTTGAAAGCTTGCACAACCATAATCTGTCAAAATTACGAATTTCTCAAAGTAAATTATGTATAAATCATATTCATAGTCATATTCATTATCTGAACGAGGACTCTCTTTTGTGTAAGTACGATATTCTGGATAAATTTCTACTTTATCGTAACTAGGTAATATTTCAAGAATGTTCATTTTCTTATTAGTAAAGTTTTGTAGGTTGGTTAGAGGACGTTGGAAAACTTTTTCATGTGGTATATAAAACTGGTATATCCCCTTAAATCCCCCTTTTAAAAGGGGTTGGGGGTATCTCAATTAATTCTGATACTTTTCAAACATCCTCTGAAGTTAATTTGATAATCTCTTCTAGAGTAAATCCTTTATCTTCAAATTTTTGGCTTAATTCAGGATATTCCATTAGCACAGAAATAATATCCCTCAATACACGCTTTGTCTCCCATCCTTTTGATTTCCACAATTCCTCAGATGTTTCTTTTCCAACAATACTTGCAAACTGCTCATAGAATTTAGCCTCACTAATCTCCTGTTGTTTAGCAAGTGCAGCATTAGCAACAGTGAACACCTGCTTTATATCCTGCAATAATTCATTCAGCTTTTGTTCTGGATCTGTCATTATTGTTAATATAACCATTTATTAACTTACCTATTTTATTTTAACACAAATTCAGGCAGTCTGTAGGGTGCGTTACATTTCATTAACGCACCCTACAAATTAACTAACTATAAGCCTCCATCGGTAAACAAGAACAAACAAAATTCCGATCGCCAAAAGCAGCATCTATCCTACCCACACTTGGCCAGAACTTAAACTCCTTACTCCAACTAGCAGGATAAGCAGCTTGTTCACGAGAATAATCATGTTTCCACTCACCAACAATCAAACTTTCCGCAGTGTGAGGCGCATTTTTCAACACATTATCTTGCAGATCCATCTTACCAGATTCAATCTCAGAAATCTCCTTTCTAATGGCAATTAACGCCTCACAAAAACGATCCAATTCTTCCTTAGATTCGCTTTCCGTTGGTTCAACCATTATTGTACCAGCCACAGGCCAAGAAACAGTAGGTGCATGAAAACCATAGTCCATTAACCGCTTCGCAACATCATCAATTTCGATGTTTGCTGATTTTTTCACAGCACGTAAATCTAAAATACATTCATGTGCTACAAAACCATTTTTTCCGCGATATAAAACCGGATAAAAAGATTCTAATTTCTTAGCGATGTAATTAGCATTTAAAATCGCAACTTTGGTAGCTTCCGTTAACCCCTCTGCACCCATCATTGCAATATACATCCAAGAAATTACCAAAATACTCGCACTTCCCCAAGGTGCAGCAGAAACAGCACCAGAGAATTTTGGATTTTGGATTTTGGATTTTGGATTATTTTCCTGTATTTTAATTACAGAATGACCAGGTAAGAACGGTACAAGATGGGAAGCGACACCAATAGGACCCATTCCCGGACCACCACCACCATGAGGAATACAGAAAGTTTTGTGTAAGTTCAAATGACAAACATCAGCACCAATATTACCAGGACGACAAATACCCACCTGAGCATTCATATTAGCACCGTCCATGTAAACTTGTCCACCATGTTCATGAACTATGGCACAAATTTCTTGAATTGCTTCTTCAAATACTCCATGAGTTGATGGATATGTCACCATTAAAGCTGCTAATTCATGACTATGTTTTTCAGCTTTCGCTTTTAAATCAGCAACATCAATATTACCCTGATCATCACAAGCAATTCCTACAACCTTCATTCCACACATTACCGCACTTGCAGGATTTGTACCATGTGCAGATTGAGGAATTAAACAAACGTTTCTGTGTGCTTCTCCCCGATTTTGATGATATTCTCTAATTACCAAAAGTCCCGCATATTCACCTTGAGAACCTGCATTTGGTTGTAAAGAAATTCCTGCAAAACCTGTAATTTCTCCTAACCATGCTTCTATTTGTTGGAATAAAATTTGATAACCTCTAGTTTGAGAAATTGGCGCGAAAGGATGGATTTTCCCAAATTCTGACCAAGTTACAGGAATCATTTCTGAAGTTGCGTTTAACTTCATGGTACAAGAACCCAAAGGAATCATTGATGTTGTTAATGATAAATCCTTGGTTTCTAATTGATGCAAATAACGCAATAATTCCGTTTCTGAATGATAGCGGTTGAAGATGGGATGAGTTAAATAAGTAGTGGTGCGAAAGGTGGGGAGACTTGCACTGAGCGAAGTCGAAGTGTGGGGAGAATTTATTTCTGCGATGGTAAAAGGTAATTCATCTTTGAGAGCGAAAATTTGCAATAAATCAATTACATCTGCTTCCGTTGTCGTTTCATCTAAGGAAATTCCCACATCAGAATTATCAAAAATTCGCAAGTTGATATTTCTGGCATCCGCAGCTTCTAAAATTGCCTGTAAACTAGTATTTCCTAACTCAATCCGCAGTGTATCAAAGAAGTTATGACTAACAGTTTTATAACCTAACTTTTGCAAACCTGCGGCTAAAGTTGCTGTTAATTGGTGGATATTTTGGGCGATCGCTCTCAGTCCATCGGGTCCATGATACACTCCATACATCCCCGCCATCACTGCCAACAGTACCTGCGCTGTACAAATATTACTAGTAGCTTTATCTCTGCGAATATGTTGCTCACGGGTTTGTAATGCTAACCGATAGGCAGGTTTACCATGAACATCTTTTGATACACCCACAATCCGCCCTGGAACTAAGCGTTTATACTCCTCTTTGGTAGCAAAATAAGCCGCATGGGGTCCACCGAATCCCATTGGAATACCGAAGCGTTGAGTGCTTCCTACTGCTATATCAGCCCCTAATTCACCGGGGGGTGTGAGTAATGTTAAGCTAAGAGGATCTGCCGCAATTGTCACCAATGCACCCTGAGCATGGGACTTTTCTATAAAGTGGCGATAGTCGTAAATTTTACCGTCGGTTGCGGGATATTGCAGAACTGCCCCAAAGATAGTTTCCGAAAAATCAAAGGTTTGATGATCACCGATAATGATATTAATGCCTAAAGGTTTAGCGCGAGTCTCCAATACATCAATAGTTTGGGGATGACACGCACTAGAAACAAAAAAGTTATGGGATTTATTCTTACAGATACCATAACTCATACTCATTGCTTCTGCTGCTGCGGTCGCTTCATCTAGTAAAGATGCGTTAGCAATTTCTAAACCAGTTAAGTCAATAATCATGGTTTGGAAATTTAACAACGCTTCCAAACGTCCTTGAGCGATTTCTGGTTGATAGGGGGTGTATGCGGTGTACCAACCGGGATTTTCTAAGATGTTGCGTTGAATCACTGCTGGGGTGATACAATCGTAATACCCCATACCGATGTAAGAACGGTAAACTTGATTCTTTTCAGCGATTTGTTTTAACTTTGCTAATGCTGCATATTCGCTTTGTGCTGCTGGTAATTTTAAATCTTGGTTAAAGCGAATAGATGAAGGTACGGTTTTAGCGATTAAATCATCTAAATTAGATAAACCTAATAAATTCAACATTTGTTGAACGTCATCAGCTTTTGGTCCGATGTGTCTTTTAGCAAACTCGCTTACTTGGTTGATTTTAGCCGAAACTTGAGGACGTGGGGGATTAGCTACCACAAATTGCTCTCCAGATGTCACAGTTTAATATATTGTAATGATTACTTTGAGGGAATAGGAAAATAGAAATATTTACACCAGGAGTCAGGAGTCAGGAGTCAGGAGTTATTTATTTTGGATTTTGGATTTTGGATTTTGGATTTTGGATTGTTTTTGTCATCTCCAATCTAAAATCTAAAATCTAAAATCTAAAATTTTCCTCACCTGTCACCTGTCACCTAGTTTACGAACCTTCTACCAAAGCACTATACTCACTAGCTGTCATGCCATCTTCAACTTCCCCAGGATCATTAACACGCACTTTGATAAACCAACCATCACCATAAGGATCATCAACTATTGACTCAGGAGAGTTAATCAAATCTTCATTGCGTTCTACTACTGTACCTGTAACTGGTGATTTCAGGTCTTCTACAGCTTTAACAGATTCAATTGTACCAAATGAGTCTCCCTTGGAGACCCCATCACCAATTTCTGACAGATCCAAAAATACAATATCACCCAGTTGATCTATAGCAAACTCAGTAATACCGATAGTGGCTATTTCCCCATCTAAACGTACATATTCATGAGTATCTTGATAGCGTAAATCATCGGGATATTCAAAAGCCATAACACTTCCTCTTCCACGTTAAAAAAATGGTGTTACCAGAGTAACCCAAACAACATTATTCCTCAAAAATCTCAAAACTTATCAGTTAGTAACACGATTTTTTGAGCGATAAAAAGGACGTTTTACCACGACCGCAGGATAAGCTTTACCGCGTATTCCCACTTCTAACTGCTGTTTAACGGTTGCTAACTGACTGGAAACATAAGCTAAAGCAATGGGATAACCAAGGGTAGGTGATAAAGTACCACTTGTTACTTCTCCCACTACTTCACCTGATGATAATACGGAGTAGCCATGACGGGCAATATTTCGCCCTTGGGTTTGTAAACCTACGAGTTTACGATGTACTCCCCCGGTTTTTTGTTGTTGTAAAATCTCCCGACCGATAAAATCGCTTTTTGTATCTAAATGAACCAACCACCCTAAACCCGCTTCTAGGGGTGTGGTGTTGTCGTCGATATCTTGTCCATAAAGTGCCATTGCTGCTTCTAAACGCAATGTATCTCTACAACCCAGGCCACAGGGAATGACACCAGCATCATAGAGACTTTGCCACAATTTTATCCCTACTTCGGTATCTACCATCACTTCAAAACCATCTTCCCCAGTGTAGCCTGTACGCGCAAGGAAAGCGGGTTGACCAAAAATGGTTGTTTCTAAATGCCCAAAGGCTTTGATAGGGGTTAAATCATCGGATACAAAAGATTGTAAAATATTGGTAGCTTTTGGACCTTGAACAGCTATTAAGATTTTGTCCCGTGACAGGTCTTTAAATTCTACTTGATTCAGGTCAAGATGTTGTAATAACCATGTTTTGTCTTTGTCGGTAGTGGCTGCATTAACGATAATGACTACTTTTTCGGTGTCTGTATTTTCTCTACTTTGGTAGTAAATTATGATATCATCAATAATTCCCGCTTGCTCATTTAACAATACTGTGTATTGAGCTTGACCGGGTTGGAGACGACTTAAATCGGAAGGAACTAATTTTTCCAGTTGGGAAATCAGGTTTTGACCTTGGAGAGTAAATTTACCCATGTGGGAAATATCGAACATCCCCGCAGCATTTCTGACAGCTTGATGTTCTTGGGTAATACCACTATATTGTACTGGCATTTCCCACCCACCAAAGCTGGTAAAGCGGGCTTTGAGTTCAACACCGATGTGATATAAAGGAGTTTGCGCTAGAGTTTGGGTAGTATTTTCTGGTTTAGCCACGGGTATTTTCTGTATTTTAGGTATTTTAGGTATTTTGGGCGATCGCACATTAATATTCAATACTGTTCGGTTAAGAGTTTCCGTAGGTTAGGTTAAGCGATAGTGAAACCCAAAAAAAGCTTATCAATGTTGGGTTTCCTAACGTCAACCCAACCTACATAATTATATTTTTTGGGCTTAACCGAAAAGTATTGCATCAATATTTACCTATCTTAGTATCAAGTCAAAAGTCACGCACTCAAAAGTTAAAACCAAAAACTTCTGAACTCCTGAACTCCTGTACGGGCGAAGTAGGGGCGAAGCATTCGGAAAATAACCTGTGATCAAAATTGATAATTTATCGCCCGAATGCTTCGCCCTTACAGGAAAATAGCCTTTTCATAAAATTGATAATTTGTCGCCCGAATGCTTCGCCCCTACGACTCCTGACTCCTGACTCCTATTCCTAACTGGCAACTTGGGTTAATAATTAATATTGTTGAGATTTATTAAGCAAAAATTATGAAGCGTGGGCAAATTTGGCAAATACTTGCTAGTGTAGTTTTAGCTGTGGTATTGTTTGTATCCCCCTTATCGGCACAAGCAGCAAGTTCTTCCAGTATTACCCGTTCTGCGGGGGATGAAGTACAAGGTCAAGATTTTTCTGGACAAAATTTAATAGGTAAAGAATTTACCAACATTAAATTAGAGAATGCTAACTTTAGCAATGCTGACTTACGGGGTGGAGTGTTTAACGGTACTCTGTTAGAAGGTGTAAATTTACATGGTGTAGATTTTAGTCAAGGTATTGCTTATTTAGCCAAGTTCAAAAATGCTGATTTAAGTGATGCAGTATTGACAGATGCGATGATGTTGCGTTCAATTTTTGATAATGTTAATGTTACTGGTGCGGACTTTACCAACGCGGTTTTAGATGGAGTAGAGATTAAAAAACTTTGTGCTAAAGCTAGTGGTATTAATTCTAAAACTGGTGTAGATACTCGTGAATCTTTAGGATGTAGATAGGGGTTAAGGTAGGTGACAGGTGACAGTGAAGAAAGCAGGGGAAGAAATTCGAGAAATTGGAGAAAAATTGAGTCTTTATTCTGCCTCCCCTGCTTCCCCTGCCATCTGCCTCCTGACTCCTAAATTATTTGCAAAGTTTTTTCCATTTCTAATCTTTGTTCTGCATTACCTAAAAAATACCCATCAATCATTGCTGAACCTAACAACTTTCCTAATTCATCTCGACTAGTAGTAATCATAGTACTATATGTATCATGAGGCAAATTACCTAACATAGCAACAATAGATTTTTGAATCAATTCCAATACTTCTGGTGAGTTAGGTTTAGATAGTCGGGATACTGCTTCTGGATTTAAAGATTGTATGTATTGCCAAAACTGATCTTGATTTTCTTGTGGTGCGAAATACTCAGGCTGAGAATTGGAAAGATTACTCATGGCAGTTACTTTCAACTCGCTTGATTATCAATTTATCAAGATATTTCGCAAATAATAGTCAAAGAAACCGAACATCAGAAGATGGGTTTATTCTACAGCAGGAAGTAAAAAATGATAACTACGTTTGATTGTGAATTATATCATATAATAATTTATGAACACTACTAAAAACTACTCGCAATCTATCAACCATGAATCAAACCAATAATATCAGCATTCTGGAAAAGTTTGTCAACACAGTAATGGGAGTAAAACCAGGAAATCAAAAACAATCTCTGAACACATCAGCAGCAACACAAGAACTAGATATCAAAGCAGTAATCGTTTATAAACTAGGAACTATCCTGCAAATATTTACAATGATTCTATTATTACTAGGAATGGAAAAATTAGTAAATTTGATTGATAGTAATTCTGCCTTTCCTAGTTGGGTTAGCACTGTAGTTACTGCCTTATTTTTTGCCTTATTAAGTATTCGTTCTCGGATTTTTTCACTTTTAGATAATACCCGTTCTCGCACAACTTATGATCAAGTAATTAGACCAAGATGGTCTCCCCCACCTTTAGCATTTCCTATAGTTTGGATGCTGATTGCTGTTTTACGGGTGATTTCTTCTGTGTTAATTTGGCAAGAATTAGATCATCAATTCTTAGTATTACCTTTCATTTTATTTGTGATTCATTTAGCAGTTGGTGATACTTGGAATACAATTTTTACCGTAGAACGCAGATTAGGTGCTGCTGTTCCAGTTGTGATTTTAGGACCTTGGTTATCTGCGATTATTGTCACAGCAATTTATTGGCAAACTGTTCCTTTAGCGGCAATGATTTTATCTTTTTCTTGTGTGTGGTTAACTGTTGCTGCTGCGTTGGTGTTTAGGATTTGGCAATTAAATGGATCTGAACCATTGTATCCTTTAAAGTTGGCATCTGTGGAAGATTAGAGGGGGAAATTTAGGATGGCGATCGCCTCTGGCGCTGCGCTCCGCGCAATCGCTATTTTTTAGTTGATAGAAAATAAGAGCGATCGCACTAATCAAAACCATTTAACTATAACTCTTCAATTGTCACTAAACCACCTTCTGTAAATTGGATAGATAACTCATAACCATCAAGTAAAGCAGTTCCCAATAAAGGACGCTTTCCTGTAGCTAAAACATTAACTTCTCTTTCCTCACCATTCCAGATAATAGTGGCTTGATGTATGGGTATATCTACCCAACTATTATTAGCTAGATTTGCAGGTAATTCATAGAGAAAAGGTAAATTCATTAAAGTAACTGCTGCTGATGGTAAACTAAGATCGCCTGTAAACCCTGTATCAATCACAAATTCAATAGTAAAATCTGGTTTATTTGGCAGACGAAATATCACATTTACAGTTGCTCGGCCATTTTTAATAATACCAGTTATCACCGATAGTCACGCTCCATATCACCACAGAAAGAAACAGCGACTTTATAACCTATGCGAAGTCCATATAATCTGGCTAATGGGTTTTTACTCCGTAAATAACGCGCTGACTCTATCCCTGTTTTATCAACTGCATATTCACCAGTTTCTATATCAATAATCACCATTTTACCGATGTTTTCTTCAGTTTCGACTTGTGAACGAATGCTATTTTCGTATAATTCTTTAGCACGTTTGGCAACTTCTTCACTGCTGAGGAGAATGGCTTGCATTTTATGTCATCCTTTTTTTGTGATTATGTTTATTATACTGGATTTATAATAAAATTTATTCTTCTTCAGCTAAATTGATATATAATGAAAATAAATAATTTTTGATATCTTCTCATGACATTACAAGAATTGCAAAAACAAGTATTACAGTTACCAATGAGTGAACGCTGGCAATTGGTACAAACTGTATTAGAGTCAATAAAAGAAGAATCTATTTCAGCATCAAAGAAAGGTAATTTATCTCGACTGCGTGGTATTGCTAAAGGTGTCAATATAGCTAGGGATGAGAATATTAATGGAGATTATGCGAATTATCTAACTGAAAAATACCAATGAAACGAATTTTTATAGATACGAATATCGTCCTAGATTTTTTACTGGAACGAGAACCTTTTGTAGAAGATGCAGCAAGGTTATTTGCAAAAATTGATGCTGGTGAGATTGCAGGGTTTATTGCTGCTACTACAATTACTAATATTTATTATATAATTCGTAAAGCCGCAGGTGTAACAGTTGCTCAAGATGCAATTTCTCAAATTCTCACAGATTTACACATTTGCACGGTTGATAGAAACATTTTAGAAACAGCAGTAGCTTGAAATTTTCAAGATTTTGAGGATGCTGAGCAGTATGCTTGTGCTATGAAATCAATGGTAGATGTGATTGTCACTCGTGATGTGTCTGGATTTTTAGGTTCAGAAATTCCAGTGATTTTACCTGGGGAGTTAAATCATATTTTTCAAGAGTAAAAGCGATACATTCGGTAAGCTATGCTAAAGAACTTTCTCCACAATTGCTTTATAATTTCATTGCTAAATACATCAAAACTTTATGAAAATGAACAAACCTATTGCTATTGATTTATTTGCTGGTGCTGGCGGATTTGGTTTAGGTTTTGCGATGGGAGGTTTTAATATTCCCCTGTCTGTTGAAATTGATGCTTGGGCGTGTGATACTCTCCGTTATAACCACCCTGACATGAAAATAATTCAAGATGATATTCGTAATTTTAATACTTTAAGTAGTGTTAAAGAAATTTGTCTATACAAACCGGATATAGTTATTGGTGGTCCTCCATGTCAAGGTTTTAGTGTTGCAGGTCCAGCACGAAAAGACCCTAATGATCCTAGAAATACTTTATTCATTAACTTTTCTCAGTGGATAAATTTTCTTCAACCTAAAGCATTTGTGATGGAGAATGTTAAAGGTTTACTCTTACGCAAAAATAGCGAAGGTTTAAAAGTCATAGATATTATTAAACAAACTTTTGAAGAACTTGGATATTTTGTAGAAGTATGGTTACTGAATTCTGCTGAATATGGTGTACCACAAGTTAGAGAGCGTGTTTTTATTGTTGGAAACAAACTAGGTAAACAATTAGGTACTCCTCAAAAAACCCATTCTCTAGACTTATTAAAAAATAAGATATGGCAATTATCCCTTGAAGAAATAAATTTACTTCCTGCTATCAGCTTATGGGATGCAATATCAGATTTACCTCCACTTAATGCGAGAGAAGGTAAAGAAGAACAACCTTATATATCAGAATATCAAAATCAATATCAGCACTGGATCAGAAATGGTAGTAAAATTCTTTATAATCATGTAGCAATGGAACATTCTCCGCGATTAGTAGAACGTTTTAAGCAAATAAAATGGGGTGAATCCAGTTCAGATGTTCCTATAGAATATGGTGCTAAACGTCGTAGTGGAAATGGTGACTTATCTAATAAAACTTACGATCAAAACAATAGACGGTTACATCCATACAAACCATCACACACGATAGCAGCTTCCTTTTATGCCAATTTTATCCACCCTTTCCAGCATCGTAATTTGACTGCTCGTGAAGGTGCGCGTGTCCAATCTTTCCCTGATACTTATCGTTTTTTAGGAAAGAAAACTGTTGTATCTCATAAGTTATTACACAGAGAAAATAGATTAAATGAAAAGTTTCTTTGCCAGTATAATCAGATAGGTAATGCTGTACCACCACTTCTAGCTCAAGCAATTGCAATTCATCTTCAAGAAAAATTAGAGCTATGTCCACAACTGATAGAAACCCTTTAGTTCATGGTTCAAATCTCGAACAAAAAGAAAATCACCGCAAAAAATATAGAGATGCTGAAAGCAGAAAATTTCTCCAAGAAATCAGAATTGAATATGATAAATGGCATTCAGCTAATATTGAATTAGTTGGACCAACATCAACACCTAATGAAAATGATAATGCAATTATTTCTCAAAGAGTAGAACTTTTATCAGCATATAAGGATTTTTTAGATCAACAACATTATGCTGAAAAGTTTGACTCTCGCTCCAATCTTCACTCTAGTGTATTGGAGGAATTTCTCTATTATTTATTTCGAGATTTAGCAAGAGATTTTGGAGAAAACGCGCTCATTGGAAAATCCCATACTTTCAAAGATATCTTCTTTGTTCCTCCAAAATATGCAGAAATGTTGAAACGCCCCTATGCACGTATTGAAAAGAAAGACCATGATTTTGTGATTGGTGCAACTATTGAAGCATCATTTGAAGCAGTTATACCACCAGAAGAAGAAAATTCAGGTGAAATGCTGACAATTATTAAAGAAGAACCAGACAACTATTCAGATGTTACAGTTACAGGTAATACAGAAACTCATATTTTTGATATTCCAGTCATTGTCATTGAATGTAAAACCTATCTTGATAAAACTATGTTAGAAGGTTCATCAAGAGCAGCAGAAGATTTAAAAGCCAGAAATCCAAATAGTTTATATATCGTATTAATGAAATGGATAAAGTTGACCAGCGATGTTAATCTTCGGAAGTACAAGGTTGATCAGATTTATGTATTACGTCAGCAGAAAAACACGGATCGAGAATTTAGGTATGAAGAAACTTATGTTAAAAATCCAATTAATCCAACTGTAGTACAACATTTATTTCATAAGGTACGGAAGCATTTAACAATGGACTGGACTGGTGGAATTGAACATGGAATAACGCGAGGTTGGTTAATTGAGGAATGAGTTTTTTAAAATTATCTCCATCAGCAGAAATAATTTCTATATCAAACATTAACTCCCCAACTTCACCAAATTTCCCTAAAATCATATTCTGCCACAAGCACCCGTTTCATTAATTCTAAAAGTCACCAACCAACCTTGAGGATATTTTTCCCTTGCTTTTTTCTCCGATCCACTTTCCTCAACATCAATAAAATAATCACCACTATTTGGTTCAATTACCATAAACCAATTGTAATGATCATTGATTAATTCAGGACGAACTCGATTAAAAACAACCCGCGCTTTTTCTCCCCGCGCATTTCTTTCAGCTTCCCTTTTTGCTAATTCTTCCGGTGGTATTGTAAACTCTGGAAAAATTCTTCCTGGTTGACGACGGCGTACTTGTTTTGTATTAGTCATAATTCACCTTACCTCATTTTTATCAATTGCCAATTATTCTTTTTACTCTTCTTTGCGCCTTTGCTCCTTAGCGTCTTTGCGCGAAACAAAAAATCTACTAACTTACATCAATTCTTCAGCTAAAAGCCTACCTTCAACCGGTTCATACTCATCTTCCAATAACCATAACTGAGCAGCTTCATAACTATTACTAGAAAATACAACCTTATCACCCTGTTTAGGATCATAAATTTTACAATTTCCTTCACTATCACAAAGTAATAACAGAATGTATGGAGGTGATAGCATCGGATCTATCCATACTTCTGTAAATTCCCAATTATTCTTCACTAGGTCGGGTGCGTAGGATGACGTGGTATTGGTTGTCCGCATTAATTTTTATCTCCCCATAATAAAGTGGAATACTACTACCATCTGGACTAATTCTATGACCTATTGGTTCAGTAAAAAACATTCCATAACGTTCATAATCTCTAACAATGCCGAGAAATTCTCCTTCTTCTATTATGCACTGTGCAACTAAATTCATGGTATTTTCATCATTAAACACATGAGCAGCAATTCCTTTTTTCAGAAGTCTTTGCATTTGTGGTGTTCCTGGTAAGTGCTTGGCAATATGTCTAACGTCAAGGGTAATTTGACGATTTATTCCCCTCATAATTGAAAGTAAAAAAATAAAAAACGGTAGAGCAATTAACACTCTACCGCTTTTTAAAGCTTTTAAACTTGAGACTTAATTAATCCCAAATCCTAACTACAACTCAACACCAGGAGTCAACAACTCCCGACTTTCTCTAGCTGTAACTTGGACAACACCATTTTCATCCACATCAACGTAAGCAACATCACCGTCTTTGATGCGTCCAGACAGAATTTCTTCCGCCAAACTATCTTCCAACAAGCGCATAATTGCTCGCCGTAATGGCCTTGCACCGTAGCTGGGGCTGTAACCTTCTTGAATCAAGCGGTCCTTGAAGCGATCGCTCACTTCTAAAGTAATGCCTTTTTCTGTCAACCGACCAAACACTTCTTTGAGCATAATGTCGGCAATTTCGGTAACTTCAGCCTTATTCAACTGACGGAAGACAATAATTTCATCCAAACGGTTCAAGAACTCAGGACGGAAGTATTGCTTCAGTTCCTCATTCACCAAAGAACGAATCCGGTTGTATTGAGATTCAGTTTGATCCTCAGCAAACTCGAAACCAATACCGCTACCGCCTTTTTCAATTACCTTAGAACCAATGTTAGAAGTTAAAATTAACAAAGTGTTCTTAAAGTCTACCGTGCGTCCTTTAGCATCAGTCAAACGACCATCTTCTAAAATTTGCAGCAGCATATTGAATACATCGGGGTGTGCTTTTTCGATTTCGTCAAACAGCACTACAGTGTAAGGACGACGACGTACAGCTTCTGTTAACTGACCACCTTCGTTATAACCAACGTAACCTGGAGGTGAACCAATCAATTTACTGACGGTGTGACGCTCCATGTACTCGGACATATCTAAGCGAATCATTGCTTCTTCTGAACCGAAGAAGTAAGAAGCCAAGGATTTAGCTAACTCAGTTTTACCTACCCCAGTCGGACCAGAGAACACAAAACTCGCAATGGGGCGGTTAGGATTCTTCAAGCCCACACGAGCGCGACGAATCGCACGGGAAACCGCTTTCACCGCATCATCTTGACCGATGAGGCGCTGATGTAAGGTGTCTTCCATGTGCAGCAACTTCTCAGATTCAGATTCAGTGAGTTTGTTCACTGGTACACCAGTCCAAGAAGCAACGATATGGGCGATGTCTTCTTCTGTAACCACAGGTTCAACACCATCACCACCAGCTGCATTGGTTTTGTTTTGAGCAATGGAGCGAATTTCCGCTTTAATTTCCATTTCTCTGTCGCGCAGTTCTCCAGCACGGTCAAAGTCTTGAGAACGAACAGCATCATCTTTTTCTTTTAAGATTTGCCGCAGTTCCTTGTCTAATTCCTTCGCTGCTGGGGGTAGCTGGGAGTTAATTAAACGGACGCGAGAACCAGCTTCATCAATTAAGTCAATAGCTTTATCTGGAAGGTAGCGATCGCTAATATATCTATCAGACAACTTCGCCGCTGCCACTAAAGCCTCATCGGAGATTTTTAACTTGTGGTGCGCTTCATAGCGATCGCGCAAACCATATAAAATTTCTATTGTTTCATCAACGGTCGGTTCACCCACCATCACAGGCTGAAAACGTCTTTCCAACGCTGCATCCCGTTCAATGTGCTTGCGGTACTCATCCAAAGTAGTTGCGCCGATACACTGTAACTCACCCCGTGCCAAAGCTGGCTTGAGGATATTCGCTGCATCAATCGCCCCTTCAGCAGCACCAGCACCGATTAAAGTATGAACCTCGTCAATTACCAGGATGACATTACCCGCTTGACGGATCTCATCCATGATTTTCTTTAGACGTTCTTCAAATTCACCCCGGTACTTAGTTCCTGCAACCAGTAAACCAATATCCAGAGTTACCACCCGTTTATCTTCCAGGATATCCGGGATATCTTTGTTAGCGATGCGACTGGCTAAACCTTCAGCAATGGCTGTTTTGCCCACCCCGGGTTCACCAATCAGCACTGGATTATTTTTAGTCCGGCGACCCAAAATTTGAATCACACGCTCGATTTCCTTGGCGCGTCCCACCACAGGATCGAGTTTGTTGTCCACAGCCATTTGGGTCAAATTCGAGCCAAATTCATCCAAAGTAGGGGTTTTTGTGCGACCCGAAGAACCGCCAGGAGTCACTTCCGCAGTTTCTCCCAACATCCTAATCACTTGGGTTCTCACCTTAGACAAATCTACACCCAGGTTTTCTAGCACCCTGGCTGCTACGCCTTCCCCTTCACGGATGAGACCCAACAGCAGATGCTCGGTGCCAATGTAGTTATGCCCTAGTTGGCGTGCTTCTTCCAAGGATAGTTCTAAAACCCGCTTTGCCCGTGGCGTAAACGGAATTTCCACAGCCACAAAGCCGGAACCCCGACCTATGATTTTTTCAACTTCAATCCGGGCATCTTTAAGATTGACACCCATTGACTTTAGCACCTTGGCTGCCACCCCCGTGCCTTCCCCGATCAGACCCAGGAGGATCTGCTCAGTTCCCACAAAGTTGTGACCTAAACGGCGGGCCTCTTCTTGGGCCAGCATGATTACCTTAATGGCTTTTTCTGTGAAGCGTTCAAACATGGCATTTTTCCCATCACCTGCGTCGTGCCGGTATGCTGATTTTAGCACAGGCTAAAATTTTGGATATCTCTATCAAAAAAATAGATACCCCCCAGCCATCACACAAGTTGATGGGTTCATTCATTAATTTTTATTACTTTTTCTATCGCTAGTCTGGTGAGGAGATTGAATTTACTAGCCTTCCTGGAAATTACGACTAACAAGACACTACTAATTTTTAGATTTTGTTAATCTATTCCCAAACAAACTTAATTATCATATACAATGGTACATTGTCAATACAAAAGTTTTTAATATAATAAATTTTTATTAAATAAAAATATTTATTTTGAAATATTGATAAATTGGGCATTGGGAGAGGCAGGAGGCAGAAGGTAAATATTTCTCCCTATTTCCTATCCCCTTCTTACTGTCCCCAGTCACCTATTCAGTTAAACTCCAAGAAGATTTGGCTAGGCGATCGCTAATCATCACTTCCCAATCATCCAAATTTTTGAGAAAACTGGGCTGTTGTAGGTTAGAAGTCCACAAAATTAAAGCATCTTCATTATTATCTTGGTAATAGCGTGGTCTTTTACCAGCAGTCTTAAAGCCAAATTTTTCATAAAGCGAAATTGCCTTTTCGTTAGAAACCCGAACTTCCAACGTTGCCCTTTCTAAACCGCGATCGCTTGCTGTCTTCAGTAGCGCATACAATAAAGCCTGTCCCAAACCTTGACCCTGATATTCAGGATGAACCGCCAAAATTGTAATATGCGCTTCTTCTAAAATTGACCAAAAACAACCCATTCCCAACAAACCACAACTAGAAAATGGGGCAAATAAACCTAAAAAATGACTATTAGGACTTTCCAGTTCTCGACGGTAGCCCTCCATAGTCCACAACCCATCAAAACAGGCTTTATCAAGTTCTAGTAGTTCACTTAAATTCTCTGAAGTTAAGGATTGAATTTTTAAATCTAATAGTTTCACGATGAAGGGAACAGGGGAAGCAGGGGAAGCAGGGGAAGCAGGGGAAGCAGGGGGAAATTATTTTTATTTTCCCAGTCACCAGTCACCAGTCACCAGTCACCAGTCACCAGTCACCAGTCACCAGTCACCAGTCACCAGTCACCAGTCACCAGTCACCAGTCACCAGTCACCAGTCACCAGTCACCAGTCACCAGTCA
>NZ_JACJUZ010000165.1:0-1609 GCF_014299995.1 Sphaerospermopsis sp. LEGE 00249
CCTCCACCCCCACCTCCTTCCGTTATCCCTACTCCTGATATAATCCCACCTCTATCCGGGTTTTAAAAGTAGTTTTTTAACCTCAACCAAGTTATTATAGTAGTTCCCATGCTCATGAGAACTGTTATATTTTCAACTTAACCGAACAGTATTAACAATGGAGAGATCCCCGATTTCTTCAAGAAGTCTGGGATCTGGGTATTAGGTTTTTGCATCTTATCACACTAGCAGTATCTGGAAAGTCACTAAATACCCCATCTATCCCTAATTCAAAAAATAGTTTATATTCCTCTTGAGGGTTGTCTTGACAATCTAAAGGTAAGAAGTAATTTTCATTGCGGAATGTCCAAGCATGAACTAATAAATTTTCTTTATGGGCGTGATTAACTAAGGATGTGGGTGATATTAATTTCCCTTGACTATCTCTGGGAATTATTAAGTTTTTATTGACTCCTATTGCTTGTGCATATTCAGCGATTTTTTTTAATCCTGCTGGTTTGCTTATATGTTGATAGGTGCGGGGATTATCACTCATTACAAAATCATAGGGTTTACCTGAGTCGTTGATTAATTGTACTAAAGGTAGATTTGTTTTTTTGGCTAATGCTTTTAAGTTACTAACTTCAAATGATTGAATAAATACTGGTACATGAGTTTTTTCTAAAGCCGTTAATAAGGGTGTTTCTAATTCTAGATCAATTGATTGAAAGTAAGTTGGATGTTTTGTTTCTGGGTAAATCCCAATTTTGCGATTTTTTTCTATACTTTTCTTTTCAGCTAAATCAATGATTTCTTCTAGGGTGGGAATTGTGTAAATTCCATTGTATGTTGTGTTGAAAGAACGTAGTTGGGGAATGCGTTCTTGCGCTCTTAATGTTTTGATTTCTGCTAAGGTAAAATCTTCGGTAAACCAACCTGTTATAATTTCCCCATCAATGATTTTTGTAGTTCGTAAATGAGCAAATTCAGGATGTTCAGCAATATCTGTAGTTGCTGATATTTCATTTTCATGACGTGCAATTAAAACCCCATCTTTGGTAATCACTAAATCTGGTTCAATATAATCAGCACCTAATTCAATTGCTAATTGATATGCTGCTAATGTATGTTCAGGTCGGTATCCACTTGCACCACGATGAGCTATAATAATAGGTAATTGATTTGTGAATGTGGAATCTCTAAAATTGTCCATAAGATAGGGTTTATTATTTTCAATGAATAGGGATAGTAGCTAGTTACTGTTTTCTTAACCAATACTAACAAATACTTACATTTGCTCAAAATTTCCTGTCATCTTTTGGCTTTGTGACAGAATTACAGTAAAATCACTGTATGCTACTAGGATTCAAAACCCAACTCAAAGTTAACAAGCAACAACGACTACTACTGGCGCAACACGCAGGAGTAGCCAGACACGCTTGGAATCAAGGTTTAGCACTTTGTCAACAGGTATTACTACATAATAAACTTAATCCTGAAGAAAAAATCAAATTTCCCACAGCCATAGATTTACACAAATGGTTAGTAGCAGCCATTAAATCTACCCATCCTTGGTATTATGAAGTGTCTAAATGCGCCCCTCAATACGCATTAAGATATTTGTCAGATG